>JAAZGD010000032.1 GCA_012511395.1 Clostridiales bacterium | reverse complement strand
GAGATCTATAATATCTGCATCCTTTACAAGCTCTTCCAAGGGACTTCCCACTTCGCCTTTCTTACTGTGATTCTTTACAGCTATGGCAACTGTTTCAAGCTCCTCCGAAGAAAGAACATCCAGCTTTTCAAGAAAGTCCTTAACCTTTGGGTATCCATTTTCTGCATGGTTCTCTTCTTTACCGGTAATAATCCTGCCGTAATCATGACAAGTGCAGGAAATGGCAGCCAGGTCTTTATCTATACCTCTTTTTAAAGCCAGCAAAGTTCCAATTCTTGAAACTGATGAAAGATGAAGTTTTTCCCAATCTGAAGAAGCTTCCCTTTCGGAAAGCAACTCAGAATACTTATCAATTTCTCTTAGAAGTGCCAGCTGCACTTTGTAAACTCTTTTGTTCATTTTATGCTAAAAACAAAAACTTAAATAATCGATATAACCCGTATATCACCCCTACTGAACCGTAGATTAACAATCACGGTGGGCAGAAGTGATACCACTTCCTTTTAAAATCCTTATGTTCCATTTACTATCTCCTATTTATGATTAGCTGGTTTTAATAGTTTTAAAGCGCCTATCATGATTAGCTGATTTTTAGTAGTTTTACATCGCCTATTTATGATACGGCTCATTTTTAATAATCTTAAAGCTTCTATATATTTGTTCAAGAAGAAATATTCTCATTAACTGATGAGGAAAGGTTAGCTTTGAAAAGCTTAAGATGCTGTCTGCTTTTTCAAGGACTTTATTAGATAACCCATCTGAGCCTCCTATAACAAAGGTTATATTG
This sequence comes from Clostridiales bacterium, assembly GCA_012511395.1. Classification (GTDB taxonomy): domain Bacteria; phylum Bacillota; class Clostridia; order Peptostreptococcales; family Anaerovoracaceae; genus JAAZGD01. The sequence goes on along the minus strand of JAAZGD010000032.1, from coordinate 2,030 downwards.
CTTTCACCCTTAATGCCTAAACCCTCAAGGTATAGGGCAAGCTCCTTTGAGGACATCGCATCTCCACAGATTGCCAGAGCTATAGCGAAGGAATCCTCTTTAATCTTCTTTAAAAGCTCTTCTCCTTCCTTTTCTATGTAATCATATTCTTTCGTTTCAGTAACTGTAACTTTAGCATACCTTGAAAGCCTCTTAAGGTATTCCTTTTCAGCATCCTTTAAGTATTTCTCTTTTAAGCTGCCCGCACACAGTATGGTGATATTCATAGCCTTTACTTTATCTTTTTTGCGGGAACTCCCACATAGGTGCCCGGTTCCTTTATATCTCTTATCACTACACTTCCTGCTCCTATAATGCAGCCTTCTGTAATCTCAATATTATTTATTAGGGAGCTTCCCGTTCCTATCCAGCTTCCTTCTCCTATTTTAACGGTACCTGCCAAAGTAGCGCCCGGTGATATGTGAGAGAAGTCTCCAATAATATTATCATGGTCCAGGGTTACTCCCGTATTTATGATGGCGCCTTTTCCTATGACGGAGTTACAGTTAACCGCCACACCGGCCATTATCACAGAACCCGGTTCTGCCGTAACATCCTTGCCCAGCACCGCACTCTTATGAATCAGGGCGGGAACAGATGCTCCCTTTTTCAAAAGATCCAATACCATCTTTTTTCTTTTGTTGTTATCTCCTATGGCTACGAAAACATCTGCTTCTTTTATATATGAGAAAGCGTCCTCCGGTTTTCCTATAGTTTTCATATCAAAACCGTTCTCTTTAACCCCTTCATCAAGAAACAGAATTTCATCCCATTTCCCCATAGACAGAGCCACATCCTGTACCACTCTTCCATGGCCTCCTGCGCCGATGATTATCAGTTTTTTAAAATCCATGTATTAACCTCTCAAACACTTCTGCTTCCTTTAAACTCTTCCATGGGCTCTTCTTCGCTCATGTTTATGCCGTCTTTTAAAAATACCTGCTTTACAGTTTTTCCTATTATCTTTACATCCTTTAAAAAGGTTATGTGGTTTACGTACTCTATATCAAGGGCAAACTTCTCATTCCAGGTTAAAGCGTTTCTTCCCATTACTTGTGCCAGACCCGTAAGTCCCGGTCTTACAAGGTGGCGTTTTTTCTGTTCTTCATTATATAGTGGCAGGTATACTGTAAGCAATGGTCTTGGGCCCACTATGCTCATATCCCCTTTAATGATGTTCATAAGTTCAGGAAGCTCATCTAAGGATGATGCTCTTAAAGCTTTTCCGAAGGGTGTAAGCCTGTCCTTATCCTTTAGCAATTCTCCCTTTTCGTCCCTTAGGTCCTTCATGGTTCTGAATTTATACAGGGTAAAAATCCTTTCGTTCAGGCCCGGCCTTTCCTGTTTAAAAAGAACAGGGCTTCCCAGCTTCACTCGTACCATCACTGCTGTTATGAGCAGGAATGGAGAGAATATAATGAAGGCCACAAGGGCCAGCAGAAAGTCCAGAGGTCTCTTTATTATGTTTTTATAAAAGGAGAATTCTTTCATAGCACTATTCTACACTAAATAAATACAGCTTACAGTATCTCTTCTTAATATATCTATGGTGAAGCCTTCTCTGTCAGGAAATGCTTCCCTTACATTTTCTATGACCATCTCAGGGAAGTTGTTTTCCTTGCTTAAGTGGGCAAAGAGAATTTGCTTGTCCTTGTTTCCCTTTTTCACCAGCCCTTTTAAAACTTCTATGGCCGCCTTGTTTGAAAGATGACCGTGGTCACTTAGGATTCTTCTTTTTAAGTAATAGGGGTACCTTCCTATTAAGAGCAGCTCTTCCTCATGGTTTGCTTCAATAACGATGGTGTCTGCATCATTTATCTCTTCCAAAATGTTCTCGCTGATTTTTCCTGTGTCTGTTACTATTGAAAGCTTTCTCCCACCGCATAAAAAAGAGTAGCCTACAGGCTCCGCCGCATCGTGATACGTATGAAATGCCTTTATTTCAATATCTCCTACAATAAACTTTTCTCCCGTTTGAAAGATTCTTTTTT
>JAAZGD010000031.1 GCA_012511395.1 Clostridiales bacterium | reverse complement strand
TGAACACGAGGAAATCGCTAATTACTAATTACATCTGTCCTAAGAGCAGGAATGCAACTAAAAGACCATAAGTGGACATGGCTTCCATAAATGCTAAAGCAGGAATCATGCTGGTTCTCAGATCTCCTGCCATTTCAGGCTGTTTCGCCATTCCTTCAAGAGCCTTTGCCGATGCTATACCTTGACCGATTCCGGGACCTATAGTGGAAAGTCCGATAGCCAAAGCAGCTGCAATTCCGATTAATGTTGTCATTTTTTATTCTCCTCTCAAAACTTAAAAAATATATTTAAGAAGGCAATGCACAGACGTTGTCATCATGCAACTCTCCATCTACAGGATGAGAAGCTTCCGCTACGTAAATACCTGCAAGAAGAGAGAATACCAATGCCTGTATAAGCCCCATAAGCACACTTAATGCCATCATAACAATAGGTACACCCAAGGGTACCAGATTATTAAGGGCGGATATAACAGATTCTTCACCAAAAATATTTCCATAAAGCCTTATGGTCAGGGATACAGGATGCACTAACTGTTCCAAAAGCATTATAGGAAATAGAAAGGGGATAGGTTTAAAGAGAAACTTAAAATACTTAGGCCCCCTGTTTTCTCTGATCCCCACAATAATTGTAAAAAAGAATACGATTAGGGCCATTCCTAAAGGAAAGTTAATGGAACTTGTAGGAGCGGCAAGGCCGGGCAGATGGCCTGACATGGGAATCAAACCCGAGTAGTTGCAGAAAAGAATGTAAATAAAAAGAGTGGCTACAAGAGGAAAATACTTTCTCCCCGCATACTCTCCCATAACGCCTATAAAGAAATTCTGAAGCTTTTCAACTGATACCTCAGCAATGTTCTGTAATCCTCTTGGAATCATCTGCATATGACGACCTGCAAAAATTGCCAGAACACACAACACTATTGTGATCCCTGTGCTCGTTATCATGTAACTTGTTATTCCAATTTCGTTTAAAGCGCTTATCATTATAAACTCCGTAACTCTTATGATGCTTTTTATTTCTTCCCGTACACTTTAACGAGAGATGAAGTTCGGCTCATCAAACTTAAACTAATTGCACCGGACACAAGCAGTGCCACAAAATTCAGAGGGATCATATTTCTTAAAAGGTAAATGAGCAAAAGAGCGATAATGTTAACAGCATAGCTGATGCCCATCCTTAGATATATAGTGCCTGGTTTAAACACCTCATCATCCTTAGCCTTTATAACTTTTCGCCATAGAAAAAGGTACTTACATACCCCTATTGTTCCGCCATAAATTATTCCGCAAACAATAGCTAAAGCATACTCCAACGAGACTCATACCTCCCATATAATCACCTTGCTACAACACTGATATTATATACTTTACACCAGAAAAGTAAAGACCGGAGCTAAAAAACTCGGCAATTAATTGCTCCCCTTATTACTTATTCCATTTCTTTACAGCTTCAATAATCCTTTCAGAAGCCTTGCCGTCTCCGTAAGGGTTTACAGCTTCCCCCATTCGCAAATATTCCTCTTTGTTATCCAGAAGAGTTTTAACCATTTCATAGATACCGTCCTCATGAACTCCCGCAAGCTTCACGGTTCCCGCTTCTATGGCTTCCGGTCTTTCTGTCTCCTTTCTCACAACAAGAACAGGTTTTGCCAAAGAAGCTGCCTCCTCCTGAATTCCGCCGGAATCAGTTAGTACGAGATAAGAGTTTTTCATCAGGTGGACAAAGGGTTCATAAGATAAGGGCTCTATAAGATGAACATTGTTTACACCTTTTAATATCTCATCGGCCTTCTCTCTCACCTTGGGATTCAAATGAACGGGGTACACCACCTTAACATCATCATATTCACTTACAATTCTTTTAACGGCCCTAAAAATATTCCCCATATTCTTACCCAGATTTTCTCTTCTGTGACAGGTGAGCAATATAACTCTTTCCTCTTTAAAGTTAAGGTCCCTTAAGACCTCTTCCGTGAAGGTGTATTTTCCTTGAGAAACTAAGAGCAATGCATCTATTACCGTGTTTCCCGTTATGAAGATTTTCTCCTCCGGAACATTTTCTTCCAAAAGATTGTCACGGTTTAAAACTGTAGGACAAAAATATAAAGAGGACATGGAATCCGTAAGAACTCTGTTCATTTCTTCGGGGAAAGGGGAATACATGTTGTAGGTTCTAAGTCCCGCTTCCACATGTGCTACGGGAATCTTTCTGTAAAAAGAGGCAAGACAGGAAGAAAAAGTAGTTGTAGTATCTCCGTGAACCAATACAAGATCAGGCTTTTCCCTGTCAAGAACCTCACCCATTCCTTCCAATACCTTTGAGGTAATCATTCCTATAGTCTGCTGCTCTCTCATTACATCCAAGTCGTAATCCGGCTTTAAAGAAAAAAGGTCAAGGACCTGGTCCAACATCTGCCTGTGCTGGGCGGTTACCACCAGCACCGTTTCAAAATCCCTGTCTCGGGAAAGCTTTTTAACCAAAGGTGCCATCTTAATAGCTTCAGGCCTTGTGCCGAATACGCTAAGTACTTTCATTTATTATCTTCTCCTTCCTTCTCCTCAAGCCTTCTTAAATTTTTGCCTTTAAGCTTGGGCAGAAGTATAGTAGCATCTGTAAGAAATATATATACAAACAAGGCAGCTATGAGAAAGAGAACCGCCGTTTCCTTAAACAAGTCTCTTGAAAACAAAACTGCCGCCACACCCATTATTGCCGATATTCCATAAATTGTCAGCACAGTCCTCTGCTGTCCCATGCCTTTTGCCATTATTCTATGGTGAATATGACCTTTGTCAGCCTCCATTATAGGTCTTCTTTTGACAACCCTTCTTGCAATGGCAAATGCCGTATCGAAAATCGGAAGGCCCAGCACCAGTACAGGCACCATGATAGCCACTACTGTTGCCCCTTTTGCAGGCTCCACCATAGCCATGGTGGAAAGCATAAACCCCAGAAATAATGAGCCTGAGTCTCCCATGAATATTCTGGCAGGATGAAAATTATAGGGCAAAAATCCTAAAGCGCCTCCCCCAAGACACAACAGTCCCAGAGTTCCAAGATAATACCCATGAATATAAGCTGTGTAGGCAATAGCCAATGATGCTATAAAAGATATTCCCGCCGCAAGGCCGTCAAGACCGTCTATCAGGTTCATGGTATTGGTAATTCCCACTATCCAGATAACTGTCACAACCCAGGATATTACTCCTATTAGAAACAGATGGTCATCTCCCAGCCTTAAGGCAAAATGGTTTGTTATAAATTCAATCCTTAAACCAAACCCGCAGACGATTAATGCCGCCAGTATTTGAAACAGAAGCTTAACCTTTGCCGAAACTCCAATAATATCGTCCAGCACTCCTATGAGGAAAATTACTAAGCTACCCACCATTATGCCCAGGATCTCTTTTTCATGGGACAAGAAAATGCCCAGGGACAGGTTTACCCCAATAAAAATTGCCAAGCCGCCAAATCGGGGCATTGGCTTTTCGTGCATTCGCCTCTCGTCTTTTGGAATATCAACGGCGCCGATTTTCGGGGCTATATAGATACAAAAAGGTGTAATTCCCAATGTCACAAGGGCTGACACCAGGAACACTGCCCAAAACATCAATCCACCGGGATAATCCATCTACTCGTACTCCCCTAATAATACAATCTTAAGACCTGCTTCTGCCAGTATATCCACAGCCAGCTGGTCCGGATATCCTTCCTTTACCACTATCCTTCTGATCCCTGCATTTATAATCATTTTTGAGCATATTACACAAGGCTGATGAGTTACATATATGGTACCGCCTTCAATGGAGTACCCTTGTGTGGCAGCCTGAATAATCGCATTCTGCTCTGCATGAAGGCCCATACAAAGCTCATGTCTTTCACCTGAAGGGACATTCAGCTTTTCTCTAAGGCAGCCTCCCCTTTCCCCGCAATGCATGATTTGTCTTGGAGCACCGTTATAACCTGTGGCTATCACATGCCTGTCTTTTACGATAGCTGCTCCCACATTTCGCCTTAAACATGTAGATCTTGTGGCGGCCAGCTCTGCCATCTGCATAAAATATTCGTCCCAGCTTGGTCTGTCCATAGCGTCCCTCCATAAAGATTAGTATTTTTAGATTATAACATAGAAAAATGAACCTTCGCAAGATAGAGGCCTTCCGAAGGTGCCTTATGACCGGCCTTCGCCCTATCCTTACTGTCTCTTATTTCCTTAAGATTTTCCGGGGAAATTTTCTTTAATCCCACCTCCACCAGCGTTCCCATCATTATCCTTACCTGATTATACAAGAACCCGTCTCCTGTGATATGAAAGGCCATCCCCTCTCTTATTCTTCTCATGTCCATGGTGTAAACAGTTCTCACAGTGCTTTCCTTTTCTTCACCTCCCGCTGATTGAAAGGCTTTAAAATCATGGGTGCCCATCAGAATCAAGGCTCCCTCCTTCATAAGCTTAAGATCTAAAGGATATCTCACCTCATAGAAGTAATTCCTTTTAAAAATGTCAGGCTCTTTCCCAATCCTTATTTTATAAATATAAGTTTTGGCCACAGCATTAAACCTGGCATGAAAATCCAAAGGTACCTCCCTTGCGTCCTTAATAAAAATATCTGAAGGCACCATGGATTTCCTCCCTGTGCCTAAAATATTGTTTAAGGCATCTTTAAGGTTGACCACAGGTACTTTTATATCTCCCCTAAAGGAAGCAGTCTGCCCATATGCGTGAACTCCTCTGTCCGTCCTTGAGGTTCCGTTTAAAGAAAATGTCTCCCCCGTTAAGATTTCCAGAGCCTTCTCCACCTCTCCCTGAACAGTCCTTAAATCAGGCTGTCTTTGCCAGCCGTTAAAGGCGGAACCGTCATAGGCTATAGTCAGAAGCACATTTTTTTCTGCCATAATTATTTCCTTTTTAAAATAGAATGGTTCCCATATCAAACAGGATACATAAATAACATGATGCTGCCAAAAAGGGACTCAAGGAAATCTCGTCCTTCCTTCTTAACTCCCCTCTTACTATTTTTATTGACAGGAAAATACCTGCCATTATAAAAGAAAGAATCATAACTGCCACGGTTCCTCTAAGGCCCATAAGCAGTCCTGCGGCGAACATCAGCTTTACATTCCCCGAACCTATTACGTCTTTATTATAGCTTTTTTTGAATATCACATTTAAAAGAAGGAACGTTAAGGTTCCTATCAGTGCGCCCCACAACGGCTCAAGAAAGCTTTCCTTATAAGGGCTGAAGGCTATGGCAGAAACAGCTAACAGCGCCACCAGCTGATCAGGCAGCACCATATACCTTAAATCTGACAGTCCTATTAACAAAAGAATCATAAAGCAAACCATACAAGCCGTTAAAAGCGCCACCATCTGCCACTTATCAAGACCGGACAGCCACAACTTTTCAGAAAGCCATATACCTGATGCAATAAAAGCCATGGAGAAAATAGCTCTCCATGGCTTATTTGGCAATTTTAGCATCTTCTGCCCCGAAGGTCTTGATGCAGGTTTTTCTCCATAATCGGCAAGCCATTTCCCGGGAAATCTGTTGAAGAAATATACAGCACCGTTTCCAAAGGCCCATCCCAGGATAATGGCGACAAGAAACATAAGGTACCTTATTATCTCAACTTCCAATATCTCCCGCCACATGGTATATCTACTTCCACGAACTCTTAAGCCCCACTATCTTATTAAAGACCTTCTCATCTTCTGTAGTCAGCTTTTCGTCCAATATATAATAGCCGTGTCTAAAGAGCTGAAACCGTTCTTTTGGTTTGCCATCCTTTATGGAAGGCTCTGAAAAACCTTTAACTATCTTGACAGAGTCAGGGTTAAGTGTTTTTTCACCCTTTTCATCCTCCGCCATTAAATAGCCGTACTCCCTTATGATGACAGGAACTGCAGTTGATTTTTCTACGAAATGGATAGTACCTTTAACTTTCCTTCCTTCAAAACCGCTTCCTGACTTTGTTCCCTTGTCATAGGTACAAAGCAGTTCCTTTATGGAGCCATCCTCATTCTTAACTATTTCATTCAGTGTAATGAAATATGCCCCCTTTAATCTCACTTCATTTCCTAAAAACAATCTGAAATACTTTTTCTCGGGATTCTCCTTAAAATCCTCTCCGTCTATATAAAGCTCCCGTCCAAAAGGAACAGTTCTTGTTCCCATTTCCGGGACTTCCTTGTTGTTCTCAATTTCCACATCTTCAATAAGATCTTCCGGATAGTTGGTTATAACAACCTTAAGAGGGTCAAAGACCACATTTCTGCTCTCCACCTTGGCCTTTAAGTCCTCCCTGACACAGTGCTCCAGTAGACTTGCATCCACAGTGCTGTTTGCCTTCGCCACCCCTATTCTTTCACAGAAATCTCTTATGGCTTCGGGAGTGTATCCCCTTCTTCTAACGCCTGCTATGGTAGGCATTCTTGGATCATCCCAACCTTCCACCTGATGTTCATCCACTAAAGCCTTAAGATATCTCTTGCTCATTATGGTATTGGTTAAGTTTAAACGGGCAAATTCAATTTGCTGAGGCGGAGTCTTCCACCAGCCGATCTCATCTATAAACCAATTATATAAAGGTCTGTGGTCCTCAAACTCCAACGTACACAAAGAATGAGTGATACCTTCTATAGCATCCTCCAGAGGATGAGCATAATCATACATAGGATAAATGCACCATTTATCACCTGTGTTGTGATGTGTCAAATGGGCAATTCTGTAGATTACGGGGTCCCTGAAATTAATATTGGGAGAGGCCATGTCTATTTTAGCCCGCAGTGTCATCTCTCCGTCTTCATATTTTCCGGCTCTCATCTCTTCAAAAAGTTTAAGATTCTCTTCCACACTTCTGTTTCTATAGGGGCTTTCCTTTCCCGGCTCTGTAAGTGATCCTCTGTATTGCTTCATCTCCTCCGATGTGAGCTGACAGACAAAGGCCTTCCCTTTCCTGACAAGCTCTACAGCACCTTCATACATGGTTTCAAAGTAATCTGATGCCCACAGCCTTTTATCCCATCGGTAACCCAGCCATTTCACATCCTCTTCAATAGACCTTATGTACTCTTCATCCTCCTTCTCAGGGTTGGTATCGTCATAGCGCAAATTGCACTTGCCGCCGTATTTTATGGCAGTGCTGAAATTAAGCACTATGGACTTGGCATGGCCTATATGAAGATAACCGTTAGGCTCAGGCGGAAACCTTGTTGTGACTTTCCCCCCGTATTTTCCCGTTTCATTGTCTTTTTCTATTATCTGATGTATGAAATTCTCCGGCATATTTGTATTCCCACCTCTTTTTTAATTTTTATACAGCCTTATTATACCATTTCTTTTAAGATTTGTTGCTCCCTAAACCATTTAAGTATACAATATAGCTATTCTTATTGCTACAGGCCTTTACAGTGATTTAAGCGCCTGTTCCCGAATTTTAAAAAGGAGGAAGCACGATGAAATTGAACAAAGCTCTTGTGATTTTAATGGCACTTGTCCTTGTCTTCGCTTTAGTTTCATGCGGCGGCAACGGCACAGAGGAGGGTGATACCACCCCTTACGAAAAGCACGTTTTATCTTATCCTGACAGCATCGATCCTTTTGCTGACGGTGCTTCAAGCTATGACAGCATGGGGGACCACTTTGATTCCCCATACTTCAAAATTCTCGACGTATATAATATGGAGCCAACAGACACACTTTCCATAATTCCTCATTTCATGACTTACCAGCAAAGCACTGAATATTCCTGCGGTGCAGTATCTTCACTGCTTGTACTTAACTACTACGGCGTGACAGATTATAATGAACAGGATATTTGTCAGCTGGGAAGTGTAAGTGATGAAACAGGAGTAGGAGTTTCCGGCGTATCTCAATTCTTTAACGGAATCGGCTGGAATGTAGTAACAAACAGAGACGGAACCATCGACTTTGACCCTTATGCAGACCTTGATGACCCCAACAGCTTCATTACCTGGGTTCGTTCCCATCTTGATGACGGAATTCCCATCATGGTAGACTGGCTTGACTGGGCAGGTCACTGGCAAGTAATAATCGGCTATGACACCATGGGTACAGAGGACCACTTTGGCGACGATGTTATCATAGTAGCAGACCCCTACGACACCAGCGATCATTATCAGGATGGATATTTTATAATCCCTGCAGAAAGATTCTTCTATATGTGGCGTGAAGGTGTTCATACAACAGCAGAACCCGAATACTTCCCCTGGGTTATAGCAACACCTCCCGAAGAGTAAAATTATAAAGGCCGGATAAACCGGCCTTTTTTAATACCATTTTTTTAAAACAGGGAGACAGTCAAGGTCCTCCTCTTTTTCCTACCTTTCAACTATAACAGCTGTTCCTTGACCTCCGCCTATGCAAAGCGTTGCCAGGCCATATTTGGAATTTTGCTTTTCCATCTCATAGAGAAGAGTTACGAGAATTCTACAGCCCGAAGCTCCTATGGGATGGCCTATGGCAATAGCCCCGCCGTTTACATTAACCTTATCCATATCAAAGCCCAGGTCCTTTGCCACAGCAAGGGACTGTGCGGCAAAAGCTTCGTTTGCTTCAATCAAATCCATATCGCCGATTAAAAGACCTGCTTTTTCCAATGCCTTTCTTGTGGCAGGAATCGGACCTATTCCCATAATCTCCGGAGCTACACCGGCAGACGCATAGGATTTAATGGTAACCATAGGCTTTAACCCCAGCTCATCAGCTTTCTCCTTGGACATTACAAGAACTGCCGCCCCCGAATCGTTAATTCCCGAAGCGTTCCCTGCAGTAACGGTTCCTTCCTTTTTAAATGCGGGTCTCAGTTTTGCCATAATCTCTTTGGTGGTGCCGAACTTTGGAAACTCATCTGTATCAAATATAACAGGGTCACCCTTCTTTTGAGGGATTTCCACAGGAACTATTTCATCCTTGAATCTTCCTGATTTTATTGCAGCTTCCGCCTTTTGCTGTGAATTGGCTGAGAATTCATCCATTTCTTCCCTTGTTAAATTCCACTGTTCTACAATATTCTCAGCAGTGATTCCCATATGGTACTGATTAAACACATCTGTAAGACCGTCATAAACCATGGTGTCGATCATCTTAGAATCGCCCATCCTGGCTCCCCAACGCATTTCTCTGTTAATATAAGGAGTCATTGACATATTCTCAACTCCGCCTGCCACGATTATGTCAGCATCACCTGCTTTAATAATTTGAGCGGCTAAAGATACGGAACGAAGGCCTGAACCGCAAACTTTATTCAATGTCATTGAAGGAACTTCCTTGGGAATTCCTGCTTCCATGGCAGCTTGTCTCGCAATGTTCTGCCCGTGTCCGCCCTGAAGCACGCTTCCCATTATTACCTCATCCACCATTTCCGGTTTAACGCCTGCTCTTTTCAAAACCTCTTTAATAACTACAGCTCCCAAGGTTCCGGGTTTTACATCTTTCAAAGATCCACCGTAGCTTCCCACTGCAGTCCTTACTGCACTAACGATCACCACATCATTCATTTTCCAAAATCCCTCCAATCAATTTAATAATTGCAAAATATGTTAAAATTTTTTGTAACTCTTTTTCATAATACTACTCTTTTACAAAATATAATGCAAACTATCTCTTGTCCTCCTTACACGTAATTATGTATTTTTCAATGAGCTTCACAGGCTTCAATGACAGCTTCGCCTTTCTTAAATTAGGTATGCCCATATCTTCTTCTCTGTTAATAAACTTGAAATTTTTAGCCATGGCCTTGCAGTATTCATTGTTAATGGCCTGATACAAACCCCTAATATTTATATTGGCCTTTTCCACATGCTCCGTTATGGTATTTTTGTTAAGTCTTCCCCCTATGGCTAAGGCCTCCATCTTGCCGCAAATCCTTATGGCGCCACCCCAGTAGCCTACTTTTTCCATGTTATAGAGCACATCTGCCATAGCATCCTTTTCCATATCCAAAAGCACCTTTTCATGTTCCGGAACATCCTTTCTTGAATTGAACTCTTCAAGAAACTCAAGTGCCTCCTCTGCCATTTCAGAAGTCAGGTCCACATATTCATAATCAAAAGTTCTGTGAAAGTAGTTTAAGTGATTCTTCTTTGAATGGAAGTCCCTGCCTTTTAAATCTATTAAGTCCTGAACGAGATACAGGTAGTCATAGTTAGGTCTGTCATCTGTATACTTCATCTCTCCGGGGCAAGCCTGTCTTACTATGTCCAGCATATGAAAGGGTATGAGCCTAATAGTAAAGGGGAACCCTTTTTCCCTAAATCTTTCCTTGGCTTCCTCCAATGTCTGTCTCAATTTAGCGGGCTCATATTCACCGGTCCTTGTAAGAGGCGGAAACATAAATGGTTCTTCAATTCCTTCCTCCAGTTCCAG
>JAAZGD010000030.1 GCA_012511395.1 Clostridiales bacterium | reverse complement strand
TTAGGTGCATAATCCCTTCCTGACCTATGAGCTGTTCAGTTCTTTCCTGCCATTCTTTGTTCATTTTATCTTCCCGGAAGCCTTTCTGAGCTCAGGCAGACTTAGGCCTAAAACTCCTGCCACTATGAGAAGAGTACATACTATATGATAGAAGTATAAAGGCTCTCTTAAAATAATTATTCCTGCAGTAATGGATATTGCAGTAGAAAGGTTTCCAAAAATTGTAGCATTCACAGCCGGCATTCTCTGAAGCATATAGGCCATTAAATGTGCCGATAAAACTATGCAGGCAGTTCCCAGATAAAAGGTGGCGATTAAAAATTCATGGTGGGAAACAGGGTCCATATAATGAGGAAGTCCCCCCGATAGAATGTAGGCACCGTTGAAAACGAAACAGCCCATAAAGCATATGGTGGCGCTTATTTCAAAAGGCATATATTCCTGCCTTACATATCTCATATATACATTGCTTATGGCCATGGACAGACTGCTCAATATGAGAATCGTAAGGCCTAAAGCGCTGGCCTTCACCACATTGGAACCCATTAAAATCATGACCACTAAAGCCGATATGGACAACATCATAAAGAAGGTGTCCCTTAAATTACCTCTTTCCTTTAATACAATGGAAGCGATGATCCTTGTGAATATGGGAATGATTGCAAAAATAATGCCGCTTTCTATGGATGTGGAGAATATCAGTCCTGCCGTTTGGAGTATCATGAAGCCTATGTAAAAGCCTGCCGTTAATAACAGGTTCTTCTTTGGTTTTTCCCTGATATTTATTTTAACCACTTTTGTGATTATCAAAAGAAACATAACCAGTGCCGCAAAGTTGTATCTCCATACCAGTATCTGTAATGTTGACGCCAATGGCACACAAGTTTTTACTCCCAGAAATGAAAAACCTACTACTATGGAGAATACAACTGCCGCTAAATAAGCTTTTCTAATTTCAATTCTTTGATCCATAATTCTCCCTTAACTTTTGAGGCCGTTGCGCCATATATTTTTTCATCGATCATAAATTCCTTGAAAAACACATCTTCTCCTTCGTAATCCTTTATGAAAAAGCCTTCTCCTGTCAGCTTGCCTTTAGCTTCTCGTTTAACCCAGTTTCTATAAAACTTCTCCTCATGAACGTTCTTAAGCTTTGGGAAAAACCTTTTGGATATCCTTATTATATCTGCCCTCTCGTTTACCTCTTGGATATCCAGTCCAACAGCAAAATCCCATAAAACACAGGCGAAATACTGCCCCGAATGACTTATGGATAAAAAAGCTGAATCCTGGCAAAAATAAGGTTTGTTTCTGAAATCCCTGGAAATTTCCGGCATAGGTGATGAGGGCCTGTAATCCTCCCAGGCCTTTAAAAGAAGCTCCTGCCTTATATCTTTATAATTTCCTTTGTAATAATATACATTCATCTTATAAACTTTAAAAAACCTTCCTCCTTCACTTCTAAAGGAGAAAGGTGTTTCGGTTTTAGTTTATTATAAAACTCTTTCTTCTTCCTTTCCTCTTGCCAGTATCCTTTGATATCCTTCAGCGCCGTAAACTAAGCACTTGTTTACCCTGCTTATGGTGGCAGTAGATGCTCCTGTTATCTCTTCAATCTCGCTGTAAGTCTTTTTGGCTGCCAAAAGCTTCGCCACCTGCCACCTTTGAGCCATGGAGTTAATTTCATTTATTGTGAGCAGGTCTTCAAAAAATCTGTAACAGTCCTCTTCATCTTCAAGAAGCAGTACAGCTTTAAAAAGCTCATCAATATCGGTTCTTTTAAACTTGGAATCGTATGACATAGCAGACTCCTTTCACTGCGCTTTAACCCTTTACAGTATGATTATATTCTTAAAACTATTTTGAGTCAATCCTTCAAAATCACAGATTCGACAGTTCTTCCACGGCTCTTTCCAAAACAATATCTTCACCTTCTCCTTCTTCCTCTATTATTTCAATATCAGGAGTAACGCCTTTTTTATGGATGGTTTCTCCATTAGGTGCAAAAAATTGCATTACAGTAAGTTTTACCCCATCGCCATCGGGAAGGCTTTTCACAGTTTGAACCACGCCCTTTCCAAAAGTCTTCTCTCCCAGTATCAGGCCGCCTTTGTTTGATTTAACAGAAGCCGCCAGTATCTCTGATGTGCTTGCAGTCCACCTGTTGACTAAAAGACAATAAGGAGTCACATATGCCCTGTTATCGGAATTATAGTACTCCCTGTTTTTGTTTCTGTCCTCAGAATATGTGATGACACACTGCTTAAGAAGAAGGTCTGCTATCTTTACCCCGGGATCTAAAAGGCCGCCTCCATTGCTTCTTAAGTCAATCACTATACCTTTTACGCCCTTCTCTTCAAGGTTTATGAATTCTCTTTCAAACTCCGAAGATGTATTCTTTTCGAACTGGGCAATCCTTATATAACCTATATTCTGGGAGAGCACCTTTCCGTAGACTGTAATTGTGTTTATAGTCCCTCTCACCAAGGTCACTTCCATGGGAGTTTTATCCCTGAGAATAGATAAGGTTACGTTGGTGCCTTTTTCCCCTCTCAATGCTCTTGCGGCTTTGTCGATTTCGTTACCCGAATAAAAAACCTTGTCTATGGCAGTAATAATATCTCCCGGCATAATATTCTTTTCATAAGCGGGGCTTCCCAGAATCGTGCTTGACACTACGATACTGCCATCCTCATGTGTTGTTATATAGACACCGATCCCTTCGAACTCGCCTATAGTGTCTATCATCAGTTCCTCGTATTCCTCCTTTGTGAGATACTCAGAATAGGGGTCCTTAAGCCCTGAAAACAGTCCTTTGTTAATCCCTTCAATTAAATCGGTTTTATCCACCTTCAAGTAATACTCTTCATCAATAAGTCTTCTTAAATACTCTGTTTTACCATAAGTGTCATAAATTTCTTTAAGCTGGTCGTACCTGTCCTTGGAAACCATAACAC
Source organism: Clostridiales bacterium (assembly GCA_012511395.1). GTDB lineage: Bacteria > Bacillota > Clostridia > Peptostreptococcales > Anaerovoracaceae > JAAZGD01. Next base: position 660 of record JAAZGD010000030.1, on the reverse strand, counting down.
TTCCATTTTGCAAAATGAAACCATAGGAGAGAGCCAAGGTTAAAACCATGCCCAAAATAACCAGTGTTACCATAAGGATTACAAATTTCTTCTTTTTCATAACTATCATTTTATGTTAATCCTCTCTTTGAACGGCTTCCATATTAAACTGCAGCGCTTTAGAGCTGTTAAACTCATTTATTTCAATCGCTCCTGTAACGGTGAACCTATCTTCCTGATTAATGGTATTCAACAATAGTTCCGCATTTCTAAAACAGACTCCTCTTAAGACACCGCCTTTGCCATCCCGCATTTTAAATCTGAAGTACCGGCCTCTCATACCCATTCTATATACATCGGAGAAAGAAATGTTATGTATTTTAATGCTGGGTTTCCGCCATCCTTCTCCAAAGGGTCCCAGTCTGTTTAATTCATCTATAAAATCCATGTCTATTTCATTTATCTCCATATTAAGATCTTCTTTGTCATCCCTAATAAAGGTTTCGGGAAATTCATCCAAAAACTCCTCTAAATCCTCGTTCAGCTTTTCCTTCAGAGCCTCTATATCTTCCTTTTCCATAGTAAATCCGCAGGCCATGGCATGGCCGCCGAACTTCTTGAAAAAGCCTTCGTTCTTTTTTAAGAGATTGTAAAGATTTATACCCTTAACTGATCTGGCAG
>JAAZGD010000029.1 GCA_012511395.1 Clostridiales bacterium | reverse complement strand
TGGGACAAAGAGGCATTTCATACACCTTCTGCCTTATAGGCAAAGAGCCTGTAAAGTACAAGACGGGAGAAGCCCTGTCAGTTACAGTAAAGGGAGATAAGATTTCGGATTATAAAAGGGACTTCTATTTAACATATAAAGAGCAAAGTGAAATTCTATCCTTAGGTGATTACACCGCAGTTAATGTTCTTGCCAAGAATTATGAGGATATGCTCCATAAGCTAAAGGAGGAAGGTTTCTTTGAAGAAGGGGAAAAACTATCTTTTAACGGCCTTCTTGATCTGCTTACAAGAATAACCATAGGAGATGTGCGCTTCGATAAAAACAATGAAGGCATAGGTAAAATAGAAACATGCTTCATCTTTTCCTTCTCAAAGGAGGGGGAAAGAATAGATATGTACTACAGCATTAAGGATGCTCTTTTCATGGGCTACAGCATAAGATAGAGGAACAAGAAATTGGATTGGGCTAAAGCAAAAACCATATTGATAATTGCTTTGATTCTCACTAACATCTTCCTTTTCATAATCTATAAAGGAGATGATAGCGGCAGTGATTCCTATGGCTTTGATGAAGAAACCTTGATTCAGGTACTTCAAGAAAGAGGCGTATTTCTGGACATGAAAATGCCTTTAAAACAAAAGGATATGGAAGTCCTCACCGTTAAGGTTATAAACATAGATGATAGTGTGGTAAAGGCAGTTCTGGAAAGCGATATTGACGGAACCTTGTTTACAGTCAATGAAGAAAAGGGAGAGAAGGATTACTTAAAGAAGGCAGAAAATCTACTGACTGCCTTAGGACTTTTAAACGCTCAAGTATCCTACGATACCTTAAGGGCTAAAGATAATATGGTGATCCTTTCCTTTAACAACTTTTATGAGGCAGTCCCTCTAAAGGAAAATGAAATCACCATAACCTTCAAGGAAGGCGTAATCTTTGATGTAAACATATCCATGGTTGAGGTGGTGGACCACAGCAAAAGAAAGGTTAAGATAATAGAGCCTGCTGTAGCATTATTATCCTTAGCAACAACCCTTTCTGAAAATGAGACAAAAACCATTAAAGAGATGAAGATAGTCTATTACATGGAAGAAAAAGATATCGATGACTCGGAAACCTTGATCGATACCGTATATCCATTCTGGGAACTGTTAACAGAGGATAATGAAACAATTTATATAAATGCCGCACAATTTTAATAAAAGGGTGAAGTGATGGGATTAAAGTTCTGCTCCTTTTCCAGCGGTTCATCAGGAAACTGCTATATGGTAAAAACAGAAACCACAACTCTTTTAGTAGATGTGGGAATTTCTGCTAAAAGGATTATGGAGGCTATGGAAAATACTGAAACTGAAAAAGAAAACTTGAAAGCTATACTTTTAACTCATGAGCACATAGACCATGTGCGAGGTTTAAGAGTGCTGCTGAAGAGAATTTCCAACCTTCCTGTATTTGCCAACAACAATACATGGGAGGCCATAGGGGAAGTGGAGCATTTAAAGGAAAAAAGAATCTTTCAAACGGGAGAAAAGTTTATTGTAGGAGATATTGAAATAAAGGCATTTCATACGTATCACGATGCGGCGGAGCCTGTAGGCTACTCTTTTTTATGCGGTGGGAGAAAGCTTTC
>JAAZGD010000028.1 GCA_012511395.1 Clostridiales bacterium | reverse complement strand
TTATTACCTTCTTTTTCTGCATCTTCTATAAATGGCGGATACATGGAGGTGTACTCATAAGTTTCACCCTCAATTCCGTCCATAAGGTTTTCTCTTGTAGACCTTACTTTTCCGGCCACCTCAAATTCTTTTAAGGCATGCAAGGTTTCTGCATCAGCTGCAGCTCTAAAAAGTCTTGCTGCATTATAATGACCTTCTGTCTCAGCTTTTTTAGCATAAGCCACATACTTTCTGTTAGCTTGAGCTTCTCCTATAAAAGCCGTCATTAAGTTCTCCTGTGTTTTGTTACTCATATAAATCCTCCTCTGGTTTTACTCTTCTGTAAACTCTTCCTTTGGTGCGCCACAAAGTGGGCAAACCCAATCCTCAGGAACATCTTCCCATTTTGTGCCGGCAGCTACTCCATTATCAGGATCTCCTAAAGCTTCATCGTAAACATACCCGCATAAATTGCACACAAATTTTCTCATTTCTACTCCTCCTGTTTTCTCAAACTATTGTTTACCGGTACTTAAACACTTCTTACAAATACCGCTTAATAAAATATCAGTTTCCTTTATAAAAAATCCTTTAAGATCTTCTATGTTTTCTTCATCCAACATAATATCAAAATCATACAGTTTTTCACATTTTTCACACTTAAAGTGGCCGTGGCACTCTGTATTTTGATCGTACCTTGCCTCCTGACCTTCCAGCTTTATGATTTTTACAATTCCCGCATCTAAAAATACCTTAAAGGAATTGTAGACTGTAGCCTTTGATAATGTGGGAAGCTCCCCTTTAAGGTTTTTATACACCTCGTCCGCAGTGGGGTGGCTTCTGTTTTTCATCAGATATTCAAATATTTTTAGTCTGTTAATGGAAGGCTTAACATGACCTTCATCAAAGACCTTACTTATTTTTGTGTATGTATTCTCTGTCATAATATCCCCTCATTGTAATCAATTTAATCTAATAATAGTTCCAACCGTTCTATATGTCAACTTAAATCAAAATATTTCAAGTAATCTTTATATCCTTCAACTTCAAGGTCCTCCTTCTTAATAAATCTTAAGGCACCGCTGTTTATACAATACCTTAACCCCCCTCCCTCTTTGGGCCCGTCATTAAATACGTGGCCTAAATGGGAATCGGAAGCTCTGCTTCTAACCTCAACCCTTTTCATAAATAAGGAGGAGTCCTCTCTTGATTTGATTGCGGAAAACGAAACAGGCTTTGTAAAAGATGGCCAGCCTGAGCCCGAATCAAACTTGTCCTTTGAAAGGAACAAAGGCTCACCTGAAACTATATCCACATATAACCCTTCCTCACGGTTGTTAAAGTAAGCATTTCTAAAGGGCGACTCCGTCCCTCCCTGTTGTGAAATATTAAATTGCTCTTCTGTTAACAGGGACTTTAACTGTTTTATGGAAGGTTTTACATACCCCTCAAGGCTAAATTCAGGCTTTTTATTCGGTATGTTCCTTAAGTCTATATGGCAGTAACCCCCCGGGGTCTTATCCAAATAGTTCTGATGATACTCTTCTGCAGCCGTGAAATTCTTTAAGGGCTCCACCTCTAAGGCTGTTTCCTTATGGAATTTCTCTTCATAGCTTTTAACTGTCTCATCAATAAGAGCCTTGTCCTTTTCATCCACATAGTAAATCCCCGTCCTGTATTGAGTTCCCACATCGTTTCCCTGCCTGTTAAGGCTGTAAGGGTCTATTATATTGAAGTAAATGGATATCAATTTTTTTAAGGATATTACACCTTCATCGTAGACTACGTAAACCGTTTCTGCATGGCCTGTATTTCCTATGCTGTAATAGTCTGTCTCACGGCTCTTTCCATTGGCATATCCTGCCTTTGTATAAACAACGCCCATAATGCTGTCAAAGTATTTTTGCACACCCCAAAAGCAACCGCCTGCTAAATATATCTCTTTATATCTGCTGTTTTTAAAATCAGGTATCAGCTCTTTCATAATTATCTCCTAATAGCATTTGCTGTTTTGCCTTTTCTCTTCAGGAAAATCTATCTGAACAGTCAGGTGATCAATGCTTCTTCCTTCCATTTTTAAAGCTGCCTCTTCTTTAATTCTCATCATCTCGCAGGATGAAATATCATCTGCCAAAAGAAGATGAACGCTTAAGAGATTATGCACTCCGTCAAGAGACCACAGATGAGCGTGATAAGCTTCCTTTACTCCTTCAATTTCCTCAAGCTCTTCTGTTATTTCCACCAAGGACATATCCTTTGGAACTCCCTGAAGCAAAACTCTAAAAATCTTTTTTAAGTTTCTTACTACATTGAAAAGTACATAGAGTGTGATGACTACAGAAAGGATAGGATCAAGGATGAACCAGTCCTTAAACATTAAAACTATGCTTACCAAAAGCACAACCATCCAGCCTAAAACATCCTCCAGCACATGCCATGCCGCCATCTTTTCATTGAAGGTATTGCTCTTTCTAAGCTTCAGAAATGCAATTCCGTTAATCAATATGCCAAGTATGGACAAAAGAAGCATCCCTTCAGGATATACGCCTTGGGGTGACAGTATTCTTGGAATGGCATTCATAAATATTATGACTGCCCCTGCAATAAGCACCATGCTGGTTATGAGAGCCCCCAAAACAGAAAATCTGGAATACCCGTAGGAATACTTATAGTCAGGCCCCTTCTTTGAATATTTTTCCAAATACCAGGCTATACCCAAAGAAATACAGTCTCCGAAATCGTGAAGCGCATCGGAAAGAATGGCCATGCTGTTGGTAAAAAGCCCGCCCACTATTTCAATTATGGTAAATGCCAGGTTAAGAAAAAAAGCCGTCTTAATGGACTCACCGCCTGCCTGATGGTGGTGATGGTGAAATCCATCTTCATGATGATGGTCATGGCTGTGTTTTATGTTCGTTTTATCCAAAGGTGTCTTTTTCCTCCAAGGTCTTCATAAAGTTAGGTACACAGGCAGTCATAAAGCTTCTGCTCTTCTTCTTTCTTCAGTCTGTTCCTAATATTATCCACAAATTTTCATCCTTTCAGAGCAGCTAATACAATGTTTACCCCCTTACCCTGTTAATTAACCGTTGTCATCCAAGATAGAAAAGCACCAATAAGTAATGAGAACAGCTTCCTGTGAGGACTAAAATATGGAAAAGTTCATGGAAGCCCACCCTTTTCCAGATATTGGGCTTTTTTATCATGTATATTATTCCGCCTGCTGTATAGAGTATCCCTCCTGCCAGAAGAAATAAAAACCCTTTAGCAGGCAGGCTTAAAATAACATCTTTAATGAAGAAGATTACTATCCAACCCATTACAAGGTATAAAGAAGTGGATACAGGTCTTGGTATTCTTCTGATTAACAGCTTTGTGACAACACCAATAACAACTATGGCCCAAAGGATTACCAAGATTACAAGCCTTTTTTGGCCTGTTAGTACGAAAAGGCACAAAGGCGTATAGCTTGCTGCTATAAGCACGTAAATCATGGCATGATCCAGCTTTTTAAGAACCTTGATAACTTCTTCCTTCCCGCTGTAACCATGGTAAATACCGCTTGAGCTATACAGCATTACCAGGCCTGCTGAAAAAATTATTCCGCCTGTCATAATTATAAGGGAAGTATTGTTGTGTGTTTGATATATTACCATAAAGATACCTCCCACTAAAAATATAAAGGCTCCTAAAAAATGGGTAACGGCATTTACAGGTTCTCTTAGCTTCATTTCATACCTCCAAGTATATAGTTTTCATTACTACATTATGTAATGTAGGTATAATACCATGCGTTATTAGTAAAATCAACATTGCATACTACATAAACTTATATTAATATTATGATATATAGTTTTAGTAATTCTTAAGGAGGTTAGTGGTGGAAAAGAACAGTAATACGATGCCGGATATAGATCATGTGCCTGATATAGGATTTTATATGGACCAGGTAATTACTTATACTGAAAAATACATGGGAAAGGTTCCCTTAACAAAAACCATGATAAATAATTACGCAAAGGACGGACTCATACCTGCCCCTGTTAAAAAAAAGTATTCAAGGGAGCATTTAATGATGCTGCTTTTAATCAAGTGTCTAAAACAATCCCTTCCCGTTAACAGAATTAAGGATTATTTGGTACCCTTGGCATTGGAGGTTTCTTCGGGAGAAAAGGGAAGGCTTTATTTTCTCTATGAAGAGTTTTTAAATGCCGAAAAGGAGCTGGAGCTCTTGTCAAATAAAATTGAAAAAGAAATAAGAGGAAAAAGCAAAACTGATTTAGCCCTTCCTCTCTTTTACTCCTACGTTACCAACTATCTTCTGGAAAATGCTTTTCTTGAAATTGAGGACATGAAAGAAATCATATAATCCTGTTCACCATTATGAGAAGTCTTAAAAGATGCTATTCTATATTTGACATTTCCTCAATTTCTGTTACACATTCATTTTTAATCCTGCCCACAAGATACATAAGGCCTTCCACAACATTGGGCCTTATATCTCCTCCCACAAGCACATACATGATGTCATCCCCAACCTTTAAGCTGCCCTTGTTAAGCCATACTCTTATATGGGTGATTCCTTTCATCCTGCCTGTTTCATCAATAGCCTCCAAAACCTTTTCACCGTTATAGGAAAATGCAAGAGTCTCAACACCTGTCTTTGGGCCTTTACCTTCTCTCACATATTCTTTAGGTGAAATCCTTACTACACCGTTATGAAGAAGATACATGCCCCTATCCTCTGCCATAACATCTTCCTTTGCCTCCCTAAGCCACTTTTCCACTGAAGGCGCAGTTTCATTTGTGTCAAACTTTACACTCATTTTTCTTCCCTCTCCTTCCAGCTTCTGAAATTTTCTCCCATGACTCTGATATTATCCATTCTTAAGGTTACATTTTCCGAATCGAAGTATTCAAGAAAACCGATTGCCGATTTTCTGCCGGCCTTCAATATATCTCTAAGCTCTGCAGCGGACAGCTCATTCTTTTTTTCAAGGTGATCTGAAATAAGATAATACACTTTATTCAGATCTGCTTTCTTTACGAACACCTTCTCATCTATTTCAAAAAGTTCCCCTTGTCTCTTTAAAAATTCAAGGGCCTCTTCAACATTCTGCCTGGGTATGTTACTCTCCAGCACAAGATAATTTGTAGACAGAACCTGATACGGTTCTTTGTTAAAGAGCTCCAAAAGCGACTTCACTTCTTTTCTTTCATAAATTTTTTCAATGGTTTCTTCGTCAGAAAGCCTTACGTAATTCCCTTCAAAGAACACCGTGCCCTCCTCCTCCATCTTCTTAAGAAGAGCGGAAAATTCTTTACCCTCCTTTATTTCCTTCAATCTCGTTCTCAGCTCCTCCTTTGGCATTTCATACCTAAAGGGGTGCTTTTCATTGTAGTTCTGAAGCTCTCCCCTCATCTTTTTACAAGCTTCTCTATATGGTTTTTCTCCCATATAAAGGCCTTCTTTGGAAATCTCCACTATTTTATTTTCCTCTAATAGGCTTTCCACCGCTTCCTTAATCTTCTCCTCATCACCGTTAGATTTATCTGACAAAGTTTTCATGGAGAAAATATTTTTATTTGAAGTCATAAGATTTTCTATGGATGCTTTTTCATCACCTTTTTCAAGAGACGTCATTTCCAATAACTCTTTTTCGTCATGTCTCTTTCTGTGCCTCGTTTCACTTAACAGCACCGTTCCTCCTCCTATGGTCACCACAGGGGAAAAACTTCTTATTATAAACTTGTCTCCTCTGAGGCATGGAACTTGTTCCTTCAGCCTTATTTGAACGAAGCCTTTATCTTCCTCTTTGATTTCATCCTTTCCTATTATTCTGACTCTGGCTATCTGTGTTGCGGTCCCCGTATGAAAGTGAACAGGCTGATTATGCTTCAGAGGCTCCTGGTCCTTAGCCATATATAAAATCCCGTCAATAAGCCCGGTTGCCTTCATCCTTCCTTTTTCAGAAACTACAGTCCCTCTTTTAATCTGTTCCTTTTGAACATTTAATAGATTAATAGCGCATCTGTCTCCCTTAAAGGCTTCAATTACAGCCTCTTCCCTGACCTGCAGCCCTCTGATTTTCGAAGAGATTCTTTCGGGAAGAAGCTCCACAGCCATTCCCTTTTCAGCTTTCCCCGAAGTTATGGTTCCTGTTACCCCAGTGCCGTGGCCTGCCATTGAAAAGACTCTGTCCACAGG
>JAAZGD010000027.1 GCA_012511395.1 Clostridiales bacterium | reverse complement strand
TCATCATACCCTTTCCTGTAATATGGTTTGGTAAACATGCGAAGGGCTGCAAACATACTACATTTTTCACACCCATATCAATAAAGTCTACCATTTCTCCTGTGAGAAGCCAGCCTTCGCCAAACTGATTGCCTAAGCTTACAATCTCCGATGCTTTTTCTGCCACCTCGTGAATTTTCAAAGGCTCCGAAAATCTCTGGCTAGCATTTAATGCCTTTCTTGCAGGTTTTCTGTGCCTTTCAATAATCTTCATGGCAATTTTATTTCCAATCATCAACTTAAAGGTACCGCTTAATACACGGTAGTTGAATTCCTTTGAAAACATACCATAAAGGAAAAAATCCACAAGGTCAAGAACTACAGCTTCTCCACCTTCTGATTCAATAATACCAATAATATCGTTATTGGCAGTAGGATGATACTTTACAAGGATTTCTCCTACTACACCTACTCTTGGCTTCTTTATATCAATTAAAGGTAGCTCATCAAACTCTTTGACTATTTGCTTCAAAGTCTTAATATAGCCTATGATACTGCCTTTTTTAACATTCATTTTAGCAATTCTGGCCCACTTTTTATGAAGCCTATCTGCCGAACCCTTTTCCTTTTCATAAGGCCTTGTAGCATACAAGACTCTCATAAAAGTATCGCCGTAAATCCCCGCCATTAAAATTCTTCTGATTAACCCTAGAGACAATTTAAAGCCTGAATTCTTCTCAAGGCCTGTCATATTTACGCTTACAACGGGAATCTGCCCCATATTAAGGTCGTCCAACACCTTTCTTAAAAGAGCTATATAATTTGAGGCTCTGCATCCGCCTCCTGTTTGAGACATAAAGACAGCCGTTTTATCAAGGTCATACTTTCCTGATTTTAGGGCAGAAATAACTTGGCCTAAGGTTACAATAGTAGGATAACAGGCATCGTTATTTACGTATTTTAAGCCTTCTTCAACGGCTTGCTTGTCTACAGGCGGCAACATAACTGCATTATATCCTGAGGATTTCAAGGCGGTTTCCAGAAGATCAAAGTGAATAGGAGACATTTGAGGCATAAGAATGGTGTATTTAAACCTATCTCTCATCTGCCTTGTGAATTCTTTCCTCTCGTAGCCCTTATACATTTGCTGATGCTGTTTTTCTTCAGGGCTTCTTTCCTTTAAAACAGCAAGAAGAGACCTTATTCTGATTTTAGCTGCCCCTAGATTTGATCCTTCATCAATTTTCAAAGTGGTGTACAGCTTTTTATTTCCCCTCATTATTTCTTCAATCTGATCTGTAGTTACAGCATCAAGGCCACAGCCAAAACTGTTAAGCTGTATAAGCTCAAGCTCATCTCTCATACCTGTAAACTGAGCTGCTCTATACATCCTGTTATGATAAACCCATTGATCTAAAACTCTTATGGGCCTTGGCAGTTTGCCGAAATTCGCCACCCCATCTTCTGTTAGGACAGGCATGCCGTAAGTTACAATTAATCTGTCAATTCCATGGTTGATTTCAGGATCAAGGTGATAAGGCCTTCCCACAAGAACAATACCTGTTTTATGGTTCTCCTTTATCCAGTTAAGGACCTCTCTCGTTTTCTCTTTAATTTCAAGCTTAAAAGCAGCATCTTCTTTTCTTCCTAAAATTACTGCTTCGAGAATTTTCTTTTTAGAAAATCCCTTGTCTTTAAACAGCTTGTAAAGCTCTCTTGTCAAATCCCTAGTGCTATCATAAGGAATAAATGGGAACAACAGCTCTGCATGGTACTCCTCAAAGAGGTCATCCATATTTTTCGAAATAACCTCAGGGTAAGTAGCAACTACAGGACAGTTGTAATGGTTTTTGGAAAAGTTGTCTTCTTCCTTTTCGTAGTTAATACAGGGGTAAAATATAGTTTTAATATCATTCTTTAGTAACCATTTAATATGGCCGTGTACAAGCTTTGCAGGATAACAGGCTGTATCTGAAGATATGGTCTCCATTCCCGACTCGTATAAAGACTTGTTTGAATGAGGAGATAAAACTACTCTATATCCTAAGTGATTAAAGAATGTAAACCAAAAAGGATAGTTTTCATACATGTTAAGAACTCTTGGAATACCTATTGTTCCAATGGAATCCTCTTCTTTTCTTGGCTCGTAGTGAAAGAGTCTTTTATATTTATAGTCATACATATTGGGAATAGTCTCATCGATTATCTCTTTGCCTGCCCCCTTCTCACACCTGTTTCCGGTTATGAACCTTTTCTTCCCGTTAAATGTGTTAATAGTTAAAAGACAATTGTTTTCACATCTCTTACATCTTCCGTTAGTAACTTCCACATTGCTTTCTAAAAGTTCAATAGGTGAAAGAATTTCAGAAACGCCCCTTCCGTCATATTCCTTTCTTGCTAACAAAGCAGCTCCAAAGGCTCCCATAGTTCCTGCAATATTTGGCCTTACAACGTCTTTTCCTACAATAAGCTCCATAGCTCTTAAAACAGCATCATTTAAGAAGGTTCCGCCTTGAACCACGATTTTAGTTCCTGCTTCATCAGGGTTTCTCAGCTTAATAACCTTATACAAAGCATTCTTTATAATGCTGTAGGAAAGGCCGGCAGAAATATCTCCAATAGTGGCACCTTCCTTTTGAGCCTGTTTAACTCTTGAGTTCATAAAAACAGTACATCTGGTTCCTAAGTCTACCGGAGCCAATGCTAAAAGAGCTTCATTGGCAAAAGCAGGAACTTCAAGATCCACAGATTTTGCATAAGTTTCTATAAAGGAACCACAGCCCGAACTGCAGGCTTCGTTCAACATTATATTGTAAATAACACCATCCCTTATTCTTATACACTTCATATCTTGCCCGCCTATATCAAGAATAAATTCTACACCGGGCAAAAACTCTTTTGCCGCTTTATAATGGGCTATGGTTTCTATTTCACCCATATCCACATTAAAGCCGGTCTTTATAAGGCCTTCTCCATATCCTGTAACGCAAGCCCTTGCAATATAGCTTTCCTCATTCATAAGGCTATAAAGCTCAGTCAGCATTTCTTTTACAGCTTCAAGAGGTTTTCCTTCATTGGAGCGGTAAAATTGATATAAAAGGTTTTTGTTTGCATCTATTAAGGCGGCCTTCGTAGTTGTGGAGCCTGCATCTATTCCTAAATAGCAAGGGCCCTTTGCTTCTTTAATATCTAAAAACTCAGCCGCATCTCTAAAGTGTCTCTTTCTAAAAAGCTCATATTCTTCTCTTCCGTTAAAAAGAGCCTTTAAGTACTTTGCTTCGTTAAGCTCTGTAGGATCCTTAGTTCTTAAGTTTTCCATAATGTTCTTAATAGAGGTTTTTTCGTACTTTTCAGAAATTAAAGCAGCTCCCAAAGCCACAAAGTACTGGGAGTTTTCCGGCACTATTATATTTTCATCTTTAAGCTCTAATGTTTCTATGAATCTTTGACGAAGTTGAGGAAGAAAATGCAAAGGCCCTCCTAAAAAGGCTACATTTCCTTTAATGGCTCTTCCACAAGCAAGGCCTGATATTGTCTGGTTAACTACAGCCTGAAAGATAGAGGCAGATAAGTCCTCTATGGAAGCCCCTTCGTTAATGAGAGGCTGAATGTCTGTTTTTGCAAAAACTCCGCATCTTGCGGCAATAGGATAAATTATTTTAGAATTTTCGGCTGCCTTGTTAAGTCCCTCTGCATCAGTATTAAGAAGAACAGCCATCTGGTCAATAAAAGCACCTGTACCTCCGGCACACGTTCCGTTCATCCTTTGTTCTACAGCTTTTCCGTAATACGTTATCTTCGCGTCTTCTCCTCCAAGCTCAATAGCCACATCAGTTTGTGGTATTAAAATTTCCACACTTTTACTGCAGCTTATAACCTCCTGCTCAAAGGGAATCTCCATAATATTAGCCAAAGAAAGACCACCGCTGCCTGTAATTACAACATGTACATCCGTGTCCCCTATTTTCAGGTAAAGCTCCTCAAGAAGGTCTGCCACCTTGGAGAACACGTTTGACATATGCCTTTCGTAGCTTGAATGTACAATATTTCCTTCTTTATCAAGTAAAACTACTTTTGCCGTAGTTGAACCAACATCAATTCCTAGTCTCATATATCAGTAATCCCCTCTTTCCCAACAGTAATTATAGCACATTTCCCATGATTATAAGTGAAAAACCTGCCTCTGTTTAAAAAGGCAGGCTTAAGAACAGTTACTATATCGCCTTATTGAGCGTTCAATGTATTGTAGATTATTACGGCTGCTTCCCCATTGGTAGTTTCCTTATTTTGCAGGAATCTGCCTCTTTTGTCACCCTTCATAATTGACAAGGCTTTTACTAAAGCGGCATAGCCTTTGTACTCTTTAGCCACATAATCCGTAAACAACTGCTGATAAATTTGCGGCTGTTCCGCAGCTTTAGCAAGACCAATATACCTTATGGCAAACTTTGCGGCATCCTTTCTTAAAAGCGTTGAATCAGGATTCTTTTCCTCCTTCTTCACTTTACCGTCAGATTCTAAAGCTTTGTAGAACTCATCCTGATCAAGATAATAGTAATCAGAATAAAGATATCTTAAAAATCCTTCCTGGGTAATACTTGCGTTTCCGTTAAATGTATCCTGATCTAGGAAATGTCCGTTTTCAAGAAGCATGGTAACTTCCTTTTCATACCATTTACCTTTAATATCAGGGTATCCTTCTTTTTTATTGTCTTTATATAACCTTCCCCTGTAATCCTTTAATTCCTTTGTAACAGGGTCCACATTATAGCCGATGGGATTATTGAATATATAGGCCAAAGCCACTTTATCGTCTGTATAGATATATGCGGGACCGAACTTTGAATTCTCGTCAAAGACTGAAAATGCATCTTCTTCGGAAACGGCTTTTTCCAGCTCCTTAAAAGTCAGAAGAGGATTCCATTCAACATAGTAGTTTAGAATTTTCCCGTCTTTTTTGGACACCGTAACAGATATACCGTTGCCCTTAACCTTCATATCCTTCTCCACCCTTGCGAAGACTACATAGTATGCATAATTATCCCCTGTCAATGTGCTCTGATTTTTGTCATACACCACCTTGTCAACCTTGGAATCTGAATAAAGCTTTACGGCCTCTTCTGCTTTTTTAACAGCTGTTTCATGAGAAATACCATTTTTAACCTCTTTGTAGTCTTCGTATAGGCTGAAGTTAATTATTTCTCCTGTTTTGGCATCCACTGCGCCGTAACCGTTTTCAAAATTGAACCCCCAGGCATAGCGGCCTGAAAATTGATCCTTGGTAAGGGAAGCGGAATCCCGATATTTATCCTTTGACAGAGAATGTACCTTGCCGGTCAAAAGGGAAAGGGCATCTTTTTTATCAAGAAGTCCTTTTACAGTATCTACGGCTTCCTGTTCCACGGGGCTCAGCTCCTTCTGTGATTGACTCAAATCGGCAGAACCCATACCGCCTTCTCCGCCGTAGCCAAAAAAGTAAGGATTGTAATAAACAACCTCTCCCGTTATGGCGTCAACGGCCATATTCTCAGGTGAAGCTAAATATGCTGGAAATGTAAAGGCCTGTCTCTTCTGGTAGTCATTATATATAAGATAATCAAGGTCAACACCGATTTTATCAATATAGGAGGCGGCAGCTTTGTCCTTTCCTATTATTCCTTCAGCCTTTGGAAATGTTAGTTTATTCAGAGCTCCCAGATTCTGGGTGTAATAATTAGTAACCTCTTTGTCATCAGAATCCACAGCCACGGAAATCGTAATAAAATCCACTCTGATATTGTTTACATATAAATCATAATTGTATGTTTTAGATTGCCCATAGGAATAATAGTCCTTCAGCTTCACATTCTTAAAGCCTTCAGGCAGCGCTTTAGTCAAAAAAGCTTTTGCAATTTCATCGCCTTCAGCCTTTGACATGGCTCCCGGTTTTGCGCTGTATGGTTTATCCACATACTTCGAGAAGCTTCGCAGCAAGCCGTTTTCATCAACCTGGGCACTGATATTTTTTGAGTTTTCCCCGTCATACCACTCCAAATACCATATGGTCAATCCCTTTTCTACAGGGTTGTATTCCTCCTTCCATGTGGAATGGGAAAACACCGTAAAATCCTCGTCCACCTTCACAAGACTTTTCACTGCAGTAATAGCCTTTTCCAGTTCCCTGCTGTCCTCCTCCGCTCCGTATGCAAAAACTGTCATGGACAACACAAGAGACAGAATCAGCAAAAGGCTTAAAAACCTCTTCATCAGTACTCCCTCACTTTCATAAGTAAAATAAAAATAGTTTATAGAAATTAGACGATTATGGGAGAAAAATAGTTCCAATAAAAAAGATTGGGCAGTCCGTAAGCCGGGTTCTGTATATGGCAATCATCTATCTTGGCATATCATTACTGATATGCTCATGCGACCTACCTTTCGAGCCGGCGGCGAGCAACCACTTTTTTAGGCTCTATTTGGTCTTGCTCCGGGTGGGGTTTACACGGCATGTCCGTCTCCGGACACCCGGTGCGCTCTTACCGCACCATTTCACCCTTGCCACAGCATTACCTGTTTCGGCGGTGTGTTTCTGTTGCACTTTCCCTACAGTTGCCTGCGCCGGACGTTATCCGGCACCCTTGCTCTGTGGAGCCCGGACTTTCCTCATCGACTCTAAAAGTCAACGCAACTGCCTGTCCTGCCCAATCAATTTATATCATATCTTTAAAGAATATTAAAGGGATCTTTCTGAACTCTTGAACTTAAAATAACAGCCTCTTCTCCCGCTAAAATACTTAGCCTTTCCACCATTAAATCTACAAAAGCTTTTTCAAGATTAAAGTGGCCCGGATCTAGTAGACATATCCCTAAATCTCTTCCGTAACAAGCTTCGTGGTACTTAATATCTCCTGTTATTAAAAGATCGCAACCCTTTAATTTTGCATCTAAAATAAAGTCAGATCCTGCGCCTGATACTATAGCCACTTTTTTAATACTTGAATCGAAGTCTCCTGCAGCCTTTATTTTAGAAGGTTCTATATCCATAGCTTCTGAAAGCTTATATATTACATCCTTTAAAGTAACATTGTCAGAATAAACTCCTGTTAATCCAAAATGCTTAACTCCAAAGTTGTTTTCAGTTAAATTCTCTATATCCTTTAACCCTATACCTTGAGCTTGTGTCCAATCAGTATTATTAACTAGCTTATCAAAGGGTGTGTGAAGAGCATATAAAGATATATTGTTTTTAATAAGCTCTAATATGAGACGACCTGTAGGATCAGCTTCTCTAATACTGGTTACGGGATTAAAAAACAAAGGATGATGAACCACCATAAAATCTGCTTTCACATCTATAGCTTCTTGCAATGACAGCTTATCCACATCAAGGGCTACCAGAATTTTTTCGAAACTCTCTTTCCCTGAATCAATATTTAATCCTGAGTTATCCCATTCCTCCTGAGTCTTTAATGATGCTATTTTTTCAAGGCCTGACAGAAGTTTAAGTTTAGATATGCTCATCTTTATCTCCTCACACCATCTTTATCATCTCATCAATGTATGATAATCTTTTCATTTTCTCTATAACTTCTATAGAGTCTGTACCCTTACTTTCAGTCACTTCCTTCAATACAAACTCTTCTATTTCCTTTTTATTGTTTAAGAATTCTAAAAGAAGTTTTTTATCCTCTGTGTCTAAAAGCTTTAAAGGCAGCTCATAAGCTATTTCATTGTCTTCGATTTTTATGCTTTGGTCAGTGTTTTTCGCTACTATTATTTCAGAAATATGCTTTCCGTCTCTTGCAAGTATTTCTCTTTCAATCAGAAATCCTGAGGCCATTAAATAACGCCTTAAACTTCCCTGATTACTTCTGGGCTGAAGTATAAAGGTGTCTACAGTCTTTCTAACTGCTTCAGATTCTTTAAGAATCCGTGATATTAAAAGGCCTCCAAGACCTGCTATAACTACAGTATCAACTTCATTTTCCCTTACAGCCTTTAAGCCATCTGCTCTTTTAAACTTAACTCTTTCTTCTATTGTTTTACTATCAAAAAAAGTTTCAAGGTTTCCTTTAGCTTTTAAAAGGCTCTCATTACTAATATCGGCTACTATTACTTTAACTACTTCACTATTTTTTAAAAGTAAATAAGGTAAGTAACCGTGGTCTGAGCCTACATCCAAAACTCTGAAACTGTTTTCTGCAAGATGAGCTATAGCCTTCAGGCGTTGGGATATTTTCACTTTTTACTCCAGAAAATCCTGAAGCTTATTTAGTCTTGATGGCCTTCTCAGCTTTCTCAAAGCCTTAGCTTCTATTTGCCTTATTCTTTCCCTTGTAACATCAAAGGTTTTTCCCACCTCTTCAAGAGTTCTGGCTCTGCCGTCTTCAAGACCGAATCTTAGCTTTAACACCTTCTGTTCTCTGTCTGTAAGAGTGTCCAAAACTTCCAGTATCTGCTCCTTTAGCAGGGAGAAGGCTGCAGAATCGGTAGGCTGGGGTACATCCTCATCAGGTATGAAATCTCCCAGATGGCTGTCTTCCTCCTCACCTATGGGAGTTTCCAAAGACACAGGCTCTTGGGCAATTTTTATAATCTCCTTTACTTTTTCAGTGGTTATGTCCATTTCCTTTGCTATTTCTTCATGGGTAGGCTCTCTGCCATATTCCTGTAAAAGCTGTCTTGAAACTCTTATAAGC
>JAAZGD010000026.1 GCA_012511395.1 Clostridiales bacterium | reverse complement strand
GAGACACTTAATCAGGTTATGGACTTCCTTTCAGGGAGAAAAAAGCCCCTGTTAACTTATCTTAAAGGGAAAATGGCAGAGGCTTCAGAAGGCCTGGCTTTTGAAGAAGCCTCCTATTATAGAGACTTGATTATGGCGGCAGAAGCTATACTGGAGCTTTCACGAAGCCCCATTGCTCAAGAGACAAAAAAGACAGCGGTAAAAACAGCCGGGGAAGAGGACATGGAGGAGAAGGAAAGACTGAGAGAAGAAAAAGCCTCCATGCTTTCTGAGTATCTTAAGAAGATCACAGAAGCTGATACCTCGGAAAAGTCCTCCTTATTGAGAATAGAAGCTTATGATATATCAACTCTGATGGGGGTAGACTCAGTGGGCGCCATGGTGGTCTATAGAGGAGGGAAACCCTTAAAGTCAGCCTACAGAAAATTCAGGATTAGAACGGAAGGTATCGATGATACAGGAAGTCTGCAGGAAGTTATTTACAGGAGACTTAACAAAGGACTTGAAGGTTCAAAAAGCTTCCTGCCATTTCCGCATTTCATTCTCATGGACGGAGGAAAAGGTCAGGTGTCATCGGCAGAATCTGTATTGAAAGCTCTTAATTTAACCATACCTGTTCTTGGAATGGTTAAGGATGATAACCATAGAACGAGAGCCCTTATTTATAAAGGGAAAGAGCATGATATCTCAAAGGACAGAAAGATCTATAACGAGATATCAAAAATCCAGGAGGAGGTTCATCGCTTTGCCATTTCATACCATTCTCAAAAGAGACAGAAATCTATGGAGGTATCGGAGCTTGATAAAATTCCCGGAGTGGGTAAAGCCAGAAAAACAGCGTTGTTAAAATCCTTTAAATCAATTTCTAAAATTAAATCGGCAACAGCAAATGAGCTTGCTGAAACTGAAGGAATATCGGAAAAACTGGCACAGTCAATTTTTTCGTATTTTCATTGATATAAACATGTGTAAATGTTATAGTGAACAAAACCAAGTTTATTATTACGGAGGAATGAAATGTCTGATAAAGAAAAACAAGAAATGGAAGACGAAGATATTATAACCCTGGAATTTGAAGATGGAGAAAGTGTAGAAACAGAAGTTATGGGAGTCTTCGAAGCTGACGGCAAGGAGTACATAGCACTGGTACCGCTTGATGGTTCAGATGATGTGTACATTTACGGATACAAGGAAATCGGAGACGAGGAGTACGAGCTTGTAGATATTGATGACGATGAGGAATTCAATAAAGCAGTAGCTGAATTCGACAAGCTTGTAGCTGAGGATGTTGAAGAATAATAACAAGAACAAAGAAGAGGGAGCTTAAGGCTCCCTCTTTTGTATTTAGCTTAGGGCTTTCTGCTCTTTCTGATTAAGGCTGTTCCAAAGAAGAGAAAGAGTATGAACCCTGTTATGTAATAGGACTTAATTTCTCTTGTAATGGCTGAGTGAAGGGCGAAGAGGGACAGGATTATTAAAAACAGTCCGAAGCCAAAGGCTTTTAAGTCTCTTCCTGCAAGAAATCTCTTTAATGAATTCATGGGCACTCTCCTGAATTAATGGTGTAGAATAAACCCACGAAATAATGTATTATACCATAATTATGAAGTAATTATGGTATAATGTTTTGCGTGTTGGTTATAAGACCATAACGAGGAGGATAATTATGAACAAGTTCGACATCATCATCATAGGTGCAGGAGCCAGCGGCGTATTTTTGTCACTTGAACTGACGAAAATCCCTAATTCTGCCACTGTTTTGATGCTGGACAAAGGGGCACCTCTTGAGAAGAGGCAATGTCCCATAAAAATGGGGAAAACAGAGACTTGTATAAGATGCAACCCCTGCCATATTATGAGCGGCTACGGCGGTGCAGGTACTCTTTCTGACGGAAAGTATAATATTACCACAGAGTTTGGAGGAGACCTTCACGCTTATGTTGGTGTAGATGCTGCCATGGATTTAATGGAATATGTGGACAGCGTGTTATGCGATATGGGGGGCAGCGAGGCTAAATTATATAATTCAGCAAGCTCAGAGTTAAAGAGATTGGCGCTTCAGAATAACCTAAAGATGCTGGATGCAAAAATCAGACATTTGGGAACCGACAGGAATGTGGAAATCTTGGGGAGAATCTATGACTATACTAAGGATAGAATAGATATTAGGTTTTACACAACCATTACTGATGTAGAGCTTCTCGATGACGGAACCTTTAAAATTACCACTGAAAAAGGAGAAGAATTCTTCGGCGATAATGTTGTTATGGCTTCAGGCAGGTCAGGCTCCAAGTGGAACGGGGAAGTATGTGAAAAGCTTGGTGTTAACCAGAAGAGCAACAGGGTGGATATAGGTGTCAGAGTCGAACTCCCTGCAGAAATATTCAAGCATATTACAGATCAGGTATATGAGAGCAAGCTTGTCTATAAGACAGATAAATATAATGATATGGTCAGAACCTTCTGTATGAACCCTTATGGAGAGGTTGTAACAGAAAATACAAACGGTATAGTTACAGTTAACGGCCACAGCTATGCAGATCCATCCTTAAGAACAGAGAATACAAACTTTGCTCTTTTGGTTTCAAACAACTTTACCGAGCCCTTTGAAGATTCCAATGAATACGGTGAATCCATTGCAAGGCTCAGCAATATGCTGGGAGGAGGCGTTCTGCTTCAAAGGTTTGGAGATCTGGTAAAGGGCAGAAGAAGCAGTGACAGAAGGATGGCCAAGAGCTTTACAAGGCCTACCTTAAAGGCAACCCCGGGAGATTTGTCCCTGGTAATTCCAAAAAGGCAATTGGATAATATAATTGAAATGATCTATGCTCTTGATAAAATTGCACCGGGAACCGCAAATGAGGACACCTTGCTTTACGGTGTAGAAGTTAAGTTCTACAACTCAAAGGTGGAGGTGGATAATAATCTTGAAACGAGAATCAAGAACTTTTACGTTTTAGGGGATGGCTCAGGGGTGACGCATTCACTTTCCCAGGCAAGCGCCAGCGGAGTGCTGGTGGGGAGAATCTTAGCGGAAAAATATAGAAATCTTTTAAGATAAAGGGGCAGATTGCTGCCCCTATTTATTTATCCTATAAGTACCTTGTTCAGTCTTTATAATATTTGGATCTCCTTCTGAAGCGGGCGGTTCTTCAAGCTTACTGTCTTCATCCTTTGTTTCTTTATATGCGTAGGTTACATTAGTAACAGGGCCCGGCTTTTTGGGGATGATAAAGGCAGCTACTATATAAGCGAATATTCCTGAAAATCCTAAAAATATGAGAACCACCAGTATGACTCTTATAATAACAGGATCTACATCAAAGTACTCGCCAATACCGCCGCATATACCAAGAAGTACTTTATTTTCATCTGATCTGTATAGTTTTTTATTCATCCCTAAATCCTCCCTTTCTTACCTATATAATAACAGTTTTTATTGCTCTAAGTCTAATTAACAATCTATTATGTAATTCTTTCAGAATTCTTAAGAAAACAGCATCTCTTTTTGAGATGCCGTTTTTGGTGCGGATAAAAGGATTTGAACCTTCACGAAGTCACCTTCACACGGACCTGAACCGTGCGCGTCTGCCAATTCCGCCATATCCGCATAAACGTTACGAAAGGAATTATACACAAAGAGAAAAAAGATTGCAAGGCAATGTAATTATTTTGACAGCGGGTGTATAATTGACTCTAATAAATCCCGATTGTGTACGTATGAAGAGATGAGGTTAAAGATTATGGATAAAAATTACAACAGGCTTAAAGAGCTGGTGGCTCTGTATAAAGATGCGATGGTTTTGGAGCTTAAGGGGCTTGTGGAAATCCCCAGTGTAACTGACAGAAGAGAGGAAGTGGAAAAAAGCCTGGATTATGCCCTTGACCTTGGTGAAAGGCTGGGTTTTAAATCTAGAAAAGAGCTTAATGGGGAGGTGGGGGTTATAGATACAGGGGAGGGTGAAGAAACTCTTGGAATCCTAGTTCATGTTGACGTTGTAAATGAAGGGGATATGGATAAGTGGGAAACTGATCCTTTCTCTTTAGTTATAAAAGATGACAACCTTTATGCAAGAGGAACTCTTGATGATAAGGGCCCTGTAATTTCATCCCTTTATGCTTTGAAGGCAGCCTCCAAGCTGTCTGAAGAGCTGAATATTCCTTTTGGGAAGAAGGTGCAGATGATTATTGGCACCAGAGAGGAAACGGAATGGTCTGATATCTATGAATATGTAGAATCCTTCAGTCTTCCCGATTACGGGTTTACGCCCGACGGAGAATTCCCCATATGCAACATTGAGAAGGGGGTAGCTTCAGTAAAGCTTCGACTGCCCTTTGGAACTGATGAAAGAATCTCCCATCTTTCAGCCGGATCTGCATCAAATGTGGTGCCCGGTAAAAGTGTTGTAATAGTAGACGGTAAGGAAATAGTTATTCAAGGCAAGTCGGTTCATGCATCACAGCCTGAGAAAGGTGAGAATGCAATTATGAAAATGGCGGAAGAGCTTATTTCTCTGGACATTAAGGGAAGCCCGCTTTTGTCAGTGGCGAAATTATTAAAGGAATACTTTGAGGATGGCGAAGGATCAGGCCTGGGGTTAAGAAGTGAAAGCGAATATTATGAAGGTGAGTTTGTTCATAGAAATATTTTCACCCCAACCGTTATAGAGGCAGATAAGGAAAGCACTTTAATCACTTTCGACATACGATACGCTTACGGCACAGAGTTTAAATTGATTTTGGAAGCTTTCGAAAACTTGGCTCAGAGTTATGGAGGGAAGGTGGAAGCTTATCAGGACCTGCCGCCTGTCTACGTGAAGAGCTCTAAGCCCTTTCTTAAGGCTTTTGCTGATGCCTATGAAAGGATGTCGGGCTTAAAGAATGAGTTCGTTTTGGCTTACGGCGGTTCCTATGCCAAGGCTATGCCAAACATCGTGTCATGGGGCCCGATTTTTCCGGGAGATCCTGATACCTGCCATGAAGAAAATGAGTTTATTTCCATGGAGACTCTGGTAAAGATGACTGAAATATTTGCGGCTGCCATTTGGGACATCGTTACCGGTTCTGACTCCTATAAGTAACGGCTTTCATAAACTTTAAATAGTGAAGGAACAGCAATTTAGTATTTTGTGAAAGGAGAGTTCATATGAGTGCATTAATTATTCTTATTCCTATTGTTCTGCTAATCATTGTGGCAGTTTGGAGCAAAGACACCTTCATGTCCCTTGTTGTAGGCGTAATCACTGCATACCTTATATTGGAAAAGATGAATCCTATTGCGGCATTCAATTCTTTTTCCGATGGTTTGTATGAGGTGGTTACCGATGAAGGAAGCCAGTGGGTGCTTATTCTGGTGGCACTTTTTGGAGCACTGATTGCCTTGCTAAGCGATTCGGGAGGGGTTCTTGGATTCTCAGGACTTGCCAGAAAGACGCTGAAAACCAGAAAACAGACTATGATCGGCACATGGATTCTGGGCATCATTATTTTTGTAGATGATTACCTGAACTGCTTGGCAGTAGGGGCAGCTACAAGAGATTTATGCGATGAGCACAAGATCCCAAGAGAAATGCTGGCCTATATCGTTAACTCCACAGGTGTAACAGTCTGTGCAATTATTCCCTTCAGTACATGGGGAGCCTTTATGGGGACTCAAATATTAGGGGCAGGTGTAGACGAAGGGGCTTCTGTCTTTTCTGTCTATGTGCAGACTATGCCCTTTGTTCTTTATGGCTGGCTTGCAGTAATAGCTGTACCCTTGTTCAGTTTAGGGATTATTCCTCTGTTTGGACCTATGAAAAAGGCTGAACAGCGGGCATTGACCACAGGGGAAGTTTTTTCTCCTGAAGCAAAGGCTGCATTGATAGAGCTGCCTGATGAGGAAAAGGCAATGGAAGGAAAGCCAAAGAGAGCATTGAATTTCCTTCTGCCAATAGCTGTTGTAGTATTCTATACCATCTGGCTTGAGGATATTGTTATAGGGTTGTTTGCTGCAATTTTACTTTGCTTCATCATGTATTTGCCTCAAAAGCTTGTTACAGTTGTAGGCTTCTTCAAGTCCATTATGAGAGGCGTTGTGGATATGGCACCTGTTATAGTAATCATAATATTTGCCTATGTATTTATGGGCGCTATGACAGAGCTTGGTTTAGTAGATATAGTAATAGATGCTGCCATGAAGTCCATGAGCCCCATTTTGCTGCCTGTTACCATCTTCGTAGTGATTGGCCTTTTATCCTTTGGTACAGGAAGCTTCTGGGGACTTGCCATGATTGCATTTCCAATAGTTATTCCTGTTGCGGCAGCTTTGGGCGTTAATTTGTTTGTAGCTTCGGGGGCCTTGATTTCTGCCGTATGCTTCGGCGGCCATATATGTCTTTACAGCGATACTGTAATCTTGACCGCTGCATCTACACAGACCACTCCTGTAGATTATTTCAGAACATCGGTGCCTCTTGTTATGGTGCCATTTGTAGTGGCAGCTATAGGTTTTCTCATTGTAGGACTTATTATGTAGAGCATTGTTTTATGTAAGAGAGCCTTTCGCCCATGTTTGGCGGAAGGCTTTTTCTGTTAAGAAGTTAATATATAATTATCCTGAATAAGAAAAAAGTGGTATACTTAAAAAAACTTATTAACAGGTAGGTGGAAATGGACAGCTTAAAAAAGAAAATACTATCAGAGGGAACGGCCATCGGTTCAGAGATTGTGAAGGTGGATAATTTTTTGAATCACCAGATAGATGTGTTGTTTTTAGAGGAATTGGGAAAGGCTTTTCACGAAAGGTTCAAGGACATTTCACCGGATAAGATTTTGACCGTGGAGGCAAGCGGCATTGCCATGGCCTGCGAGACGGCCAAGAACTTTGATGGGATTCCTGTTGTCTTTGCAAAGAAGGCAGCCCCCAATACTTTGGTTGAAGGGTATTACTGTGCTCCTGCTAAATCCTTTACAAAAGGCATCGTTTCAACGCTTTTTGCATCAAAAACCTTTCTTAATGAAGGGGAGAAGATTTTAATAATCGATGACTTTATGGCATCAGGAGAAGCGGCCCTTGCCCTTGGTGAGTTGTGCAGACAGGCGGGTGCAGAAGTTTTAGGAATCGGAATTGCAATAGAGAAAGCTTTTCAGGGAGGAGCTGAAAAATTGAGAGAAAAGGGCTTCAGAGTTGAATCTCTGGCTGTGATAAAGAAGATCAGGAATGGGACAATTGAATTTGAGTAAAACAATACGTATAAATAAGGAGACAGTTCACATGATAGTTCGCTATAACACGAACTATCATTTTTATTTCATTTCTTTTTAATGGAGAAATCATGGTTTATTATTTACCGTCATGGCTTGCGAAACTATAATGAGATTAGAAGATGCATAAAGGCATTTAATTTAAAAAAATAGAGAGAGGGAGAAGAAAATGAAAAAGGTTTTAGCATTAGTTTTAGCAATTATGATGGTTCTGAGCTTTTCTGCCTGTGGCAGCGGGGAAACAGATACGGATGAAGATGCAGTTTTAAAAGTGGGTTTTATCTATATAGGTGTTATTAATGACGGTGGTTTTACTCAGACTCACCATGAGGGTACCATGAAATTGGAAGAACACTTTAAGGGTAAGGTAGAAACAGCTTACATTGAAGGTGTAGATGATGGAGATAAGCAGGCTTCCTTGACTGCGGCTCTAAACCTTATTGACCAAGGCTGTAATGTGATTGTTGGCACAAGCTTTGGATTTATGGATGCTCTTGATGAGCTTGCTAATTCCGGAGACTATGATGATGTTTATTTCTTCCACTTCTCAGGGAGCAAAAGCAATGACACAAACTTCGAAAACTACTTTGGCGCTATTGAAGAGCCAAGATACTTGTCAGGTATGGTGGCAGGAATGATGACAGAGACTAACCTTATCGGTTATGTAGCAGCTTATCCTTACACAGAAGTACACATCGGAATCGATGCTTTCACATTAGGCGTTCAGTCTGTTAATCCTGATGCTCAAGTAAAGGTTATCTTTATAAACTCATGGTATGATCCAGAAAAAGAAAGAGCAGCAGGGGATGAATTGATGGCAGCAGGCTGCGATATTCTTGCACAGCACTGTGACACAACAGGACCTCAGCTTGCAGCAGCAGAAGCAGGCGGATATTCCATAGGTTACAACTATCCAAACAATGTTGCTCCTGAAGCTTACTTAACAGCTCCAATATGGCATCATGACATGTATTTAATCGACAGAATCCAGAAGATTCTGGACGGCACCTTCGTACCTGAAAATTATTACGGAAACATGGCTGAAGGTTATGTGGATCTTGCAGAGATGACTGACCTTGTACCTGCTGATGTACAGGCTGCAGTTTTTGCTAAAAAGCAGGAAATAGTAGATGGAGATTTCGCTCCTTTCTCAGGATATATTGAATATAATGATGGCACTGTAATGAACAAAGAAGGTCATTCAATGTCGGTAGCTGAAATTTGGGAGATCACAGGCCTCGTTAAGGGGGCAAAATAGGTTTGACCACCTTGTATAATTTCGATAGAATATAGCTAATGTTTTTGGGGCAAGGGACATTCATCCTATGAATTGTCCCTTGCCGCCTTATGGAAGGGAGAATTGTAGCAAAAATGGTGGCTGTGGAAATGAAGAGCATCTATAAATCCTTTGGAAACCTGTTGGCCAATGAGGATGTGAATCTCTCAGTTAAAAAAGGCGAGGTACATGCTATTTTGGGGGAGAACGGCGCAGGGAAAAGTACACTAATGAACATGCTGAGCGGCATTTACAAACCTGATAAAGGAGAGATTTTCTTAAGAGGGGAAAGAGTAAGCTTTTCATCACCTAAGGATTCAATCCGCCACGGCATAGGCATGATACATCAGCACTTTAAATTGATAGATGTTATGTCAGCTAAGGAAAATGTTATAATCGGCCAGCCATCAGACTTTCTTTTAAAGGGTAAAGATATTTCCAAAAGAATAAAGGACATTTCCGATAATTATGGACTGGATGTGGAGCCTGATAAGAAGGTTTATGAAATGTCTGTAGGCGAAAAACAGACACTGGAAATAATAAAGGTTTTATATAGAGGCGCCGAAATTCTTATTATGGATGAGCCTACTGCAGTGTTAACTCCTCAAGAGATTAAGAAGTTGTTTCGTGTTATCAGAAACATGAAGGATAAAGGTTGCAGTATAATTATTATTACTCACAAGCTTAATGAGGTAATGGAAATATCAGACAGGATTACTGTTTTGAGAAAAGGGACATCTGTAAATACGGTAGAAACATCTAAAGCTGAAATCCCAAGTCTTATTGAAATGATGGTAGGTAAAAAGGTGGATCTGGACATCAAAAGGGAGACTTATGAAGGCGTCACGCCTCTTTTAGCCATGGACCAGGTAACTGTAAAGGATGCAGAGGGAAAAAATGCCCTTGACAGTGTTAGTCTGGTTATAAGCAACTATGAAATAATAGGCGTTGCAGGAGTTGCAAAAAGCGGTCAGAAGGAGCTTTGTGAAGCAATAGCAGGCTTAATTCCTATAGATAAAGGCCGTATTTTTTTTGAAGGCGATAACATTGTGGGGAAAACCCCCAGGGATATTATTAGGCTGGGAATAAGAATGGGATTTATTCCTGAAGACAGGTTAGGCATGGGCCTTGTGGGCAATATGGACATCGTCCATAATATTGTGCTTAAGGATTATATGAGCCAAAAGGGAATCGTTTTAAAGAGAGGACCCAGCGTTACTAAGGCCGCAAAAATTGTAGAAGCCTTGGACATTAAAACACCCAGCATTTACACCCAAGTAAAGAAGCTGTCGGGAGGGAACATTCAAAAGGTTCTCTTAGGCAGGGAAATAGATTCAAATCCCAAGGTCCTTATTACTGCTTATCCTGTAAGAGGCCTTGATATAGGAGCTTCCTATAAAATTTACGATCTTCTGAATGAGCAAAAAAAGAAGGGTGTGGGCATATTGTTTGTGGGAGAGGATCTGGATGTGCTTATGGCATTGTGTGACAGAATAGCAGTGCTGTGTCACGGCAAGATAACAGGAGTTGTTAATCCGAAAAACGTGACCAAGGAGGAGATAGGCCTGTTAATGACAGGTTCAACACAGGTGGAAGAGGAGGTGGTTTCCTGATGAATTTTTTAAGGCTTGCAAAGAGAGACGACCTTCCTAAAAAAACCGAGTGGCTCATAAGAGCAGGGGCAATTCTGCTTTCCCTGGTCTTCTCGGGACTTATTCTTTTACTGTTTAAATTAAATCCCATTGAAGTTTTTAAAACCATAATAATCGGCTCTGTGGGAAGCGAGATGAGAATCCATCAGACCATTATTAAATCTGTCCCCTTAATCATTACATCCTTAGGAGTATTGGTTGCCTTCAAAATGAAGTTTTGGAATATTGGGGGAGAAGGGCAAATCCTTATGGGAGCTTTTGCCGCAAGCTATGTAGCGCTGTTTTTCCCCGAGATGCCAAGGGCTATGGCTTTAATACTGATGATAATAGCAGCTGTAATAGGCGGCGGTATATGGGCCTTTATTCCGGCATTTTTCAAGGCAAAAATGGGAATCAATGAAACTATATTTACCCTTATGATGAATTATGTGGCAATCAAGTTCGTTACATTTCTTCAGTATCAAGCCTGGATGGATCCTAACGCCAAAGGTTTTCCCAGAATTGCACCTTTTCCTGAATGGGCATTGCTGCCGAAGCTCTTTGGAGTTCATATAGGCTATATAATAGCCATCATCCTGGTAGTCCTTGTACATCTCTTTATCAAGTATACTAAAAAGGGCTACGAGATAACTGTGGTGGGAGAATCTATAGAGACAGCAAGATACGCAGGGATGAACATAAATAAAATTATTGTTATTGCCATGCTGATATCGGGGGGCCTTTGCGGTATTGCCGGAATGATTCAGGTGTCAGGAGTTGAAAAGACTCTGGCTGTAGGGATTTCGGGAGGCTATGGATTCACGGCAATTATTACAGCCTGGCTTGCAAGGCTCAATGCAATTTCTGCCTTATTTGTATGCATTGTCTTTGCAATGCTTCTTCAGGGAGGAGCATATATTCAAGTTAATTTAAATGTGCCAAGCACCGTAGCAAATGTGGTTCAGGGTACTATTTTGTTCTTTGTGCTGGGTTCGGAATTCTTTCTCCAGTACAGACTTATTCCGGCAAAAAGAATTCTTAAAGAGGGAAAGGAGGCTGCTTAAATGGAAGGATTCCTTGCCACATGTATAGTCGCCGCCACTCCTCTTCTTTTTGCCACTGTGGGAGAGCTGCTGACGGAAAAGGCAGGCCACCTAAACCTAGGTGTTGAAGGTATGATGCTGATGGGAGCGGTCATTGGGTTTTTAGCAGCCCTAAAAACTGACAGCGCCTTGATCGCACTTTTAGCGGCATGTTTTGCAGGAGCAGGAGGAGCCCTTATATTTGCTATTCTCACTGTTACCTTAAGGGCAAACCAGGTAGTGACAGGGCTTACTCTAACCATTTTTGGCTCCGGCTTTGCAGGCTTTGTGGGACAGCCTATTTTGGGTTCCATGGTGCCGGCAAAAACCAGCGCCTTCTTTGTAAAGAGAGCCGTGCCCCTTTTGGGAAGCATTCCGTTCTTGGGGCCTGTAATGTTCAGGCAGGATATATTTGTTTATTTGTCCTATGGGGTGGTTATAATAGTGGCTTTTTATCTTTATAGAACAAAGCCGGGGTTAAACTTAAGAGCAGTAGGTGAAAGCGCACCTTCTGCCGATGCTTCTGGAATTAATGTGACCTTGTATAAATATGTACATATTTTAACAGGAGGAGCCCTTTGCGGTCTTGGCGGTGCTTATCTTTCCCTTGTGAGAGTGCCAATCTGGCAGGCCGATGTAGTTAACGGCAGAGGATGGATAGCAGTTGCACTTGTAATATTTGTTTCCTGGAATCCTTTAAAGGCATTTTTAGGAGCCATGTTGTTTGGTGGTTTAAGCATTGTGGGATTAAGGATGCAGGCCATGGGAGTCTCCGTATCCCAGTATCTTGTGGATATGATTCCCTATGTTTCTACAATAGTAATCGTAATCTTAAGCTCCTATAAAAAAGGAAAGGAAAAGCAGCCTCCTAGAGATCTGGGAAATCCATATTTTAGAGAAGAGAGATAAAATGGAAAAGAAAAACTTTATTACTCCTGATCATCTAAAGAATGCAGTTAAAGCAGTAAGAGGTGAAGGAATATATATTTATGATGAGGAAGGCAAAGCCTACATAGACGGTTCCTCAGGGCCTATGACTGCGAACCTGGGCCATGGTAACAAAGAGATAAAGGAATCCATTAAAGAACAGATGGATAAAATATCCTTTACATACAGAAGTCAGTTTGTAACAGAGCCACTTTTAGCTTTATGTGAAGGAATAGCAAAAGCAGCAGGAGGAGATTTAAACAAGGTATCTTTATGCAACTCAGGATCTGAAGCAACAGAGCTTGCCCTTAAGATGGTAAGGTCCTACTTTAAAGCCATGGGGAAGCCTGAGAAGGGAAAGATTATTTCAAGATGGGCAAGCTACCACGGAGCTACCATTGAAACATTATCCCTTTCAGGTCACAGCGAAAGAAGAAGAGATTATTCTCCATACTTAACGGGAACGCCTCAATTGGAGATTCCTCACTGCTTCAGATGTTCTTATGAAAAGAAGTATCCAGAATGCGGTATTTTTTGTGCCAGATATTTTGAAAAGCTGGTTAAAAGAGAAGGACCTGAAAACATAGGAGCTATAATAATAGAACCTGTATCAGGTGCTGCCGCCGCTTCAGTGGTGCCGCCTTTTGAGTATTTCAAAATAATCAGAGAAATATGTGATAAGTATAATATTCTTCTTATATCCGACGAGGTTATAACGGGCTTTGGCAGAACAGGGGAGTGTTTTGCATTTCAGAGCTTTTCCTTTCCTCCTGACATAGTGACCTTTGGAAAAGGAATATCAAGCGGCTTTGGCCCTTTGGCAGGTATAATTGTGAAGGAGAAGCTATATGAAGAGATGACTGAAAAAGGTGTGGAATTTGGAACGGGCCATACTTACGGCGGAAATCCCCTGGTAGCAGAAGCAGGTGTCAGCGTATTACAATACCTGGAAAAGCATGATACTGTAAAGCAGGTAAAAGAGAAGGGGGAAAAGCTTTTCTCCATGGTTAAGGCTCTTGAAAAGTCATTAGAGGTAATATGTGAAGTGAGAGGAAAAGGCCTTCTTCTTGGAGTGGAGTTTGCAGAACCGGGACCGCTTTCAGAACCCTTTTCCAAAGAGATTAACTTTACAAAAAGAGTGGTAGATAAATGCATGGAAAACGGACTTATAGTTTATCCTTCAAGAGGATTTATAGACGGAGTCCTGGGAGACAGCGTTATAATAAGCCCGCCTTTTATAATAAGTGATGAAGAGATGGAAAAACTTGTTTTAATCTTTGAAAAAAGCGTAAGGGAAGCTTATAAAGATATATTAAAGTTGGGTTGACAGGTATATTGCAAAAATATTTAACTTATAGTAAAATCAAAGAGTGTTTGTACCAACCGAAAGAGAGGTAGTGAAAAATGTCTAAAAAAAGGCGCGTTCCCACAGGGGGAGATTAATGAAACTGTAAAAAAATCAGACACATCACCTACTACTGTGGGAGAAACCACTACGATTGTAGGAAACATAAAATCTACCGGGCAACTTGACATTCAAGGAAGAGTGCAGGGAGATATTGAAACTTCAGGTGATCTTCTTATTTCCGGAGTTGTGGAAGGAAATGTGCAAGGTAAAAATGTAGTAATGTCAAATGCATCCCTTAAAGGTAATGTGGAAGCACTTTATGATGTATCTGTTAGAAAATCAGTTCTGCTTGGCAATATTAAAGCAAACAATGTAATTCTGGACAGCAAGATGAAGGGTGATATTGTAGTTCAGGAATCTACAGAAATTACTTCCAATGCTATTTTAGTAGGAAACATTAACACTAAGGAAATATCTGCGAAAGCAGGGGCACAGATTAACGGAACTATTACAACAAGAGAAAGCAACTTAAAGGATTCAGAGTTTTCCTTTGACAAGGACCAGGAAATAAAATCTCTGGATGTATCAGGAGTTGTGATGGAAGATGACGAAAATGAAGAAGAGTTTTAGGAACAGCAATTATTATAAAGTATATATAAAAAATCCGGCAGAGCCTCCAAGGCTTTGCCGGATTTTGTTTTAATCATCTCCTGTGCCCTTCAGTATATCAAGGCCGTGCTTTATATGAGGCAGGATATAGGCTAGAGTTTCTGTGATGGCTTTCGGATTACCGGGTAGATTTACTATTAAAGTGTTTCCCCTTATACCGGCTTCCGCCCTTGAGAGCATGGCCCTCCCTGTAATTTTAAGAGACTCCTGTCTCATGGCCTCGGGGATGCCCGGCGTTCTTCTTTCAATAATATTTAAGGTGGCTTCAGGAGTTACATCCCTGTGTGAAAAGCCTGTGCCTCCTGTAGTTAAAATCAAGTCAAGATGAAGCTCATCGGCCCATTTTACCATAGTGGATTCAAGGAGACTTTGGTTATCGGGAAGGACAGTATATTCCTTATCCCAAAAATCCTCGGTTTCCTTTAAAATGGTGCGAATCAGCAACCCTGAAACGTCTTCCCGTTGAGCATTAAAGCATCTGTCGCTTGCAGTCAGAATGCCAACCTGGTACATGGTATTAGCCTTTCCAAATATAAAGAGATGAAATAGGGTATAATCAATATTAGTATATATAACGGGGAGGTGCAAGTTATGGTATATGTTTTTCTGGCAGAGGGCTTTGAAGAAATTGAAGCATTGACCGTGGTTGATGTCTTAAGGCGGGGCGGAACAGAAGTCTTGACTGTTTCCATATCAGATGATTTGAAGGTAAGAGGAAGAAGCAACATAAGCGTAATGGCTGACAAAGTGATAAAGGAAATAAATGTGGAGAAGGGAGAAATGGCAGTATTGCCCGGCGGTCAGCCGGGAGCTGACAATCTTTTGAAGAGTCCGGAATTAAGAAAGATTCTCCTTTCCTATAAAGAAGAAGGTAAATATCTGGCAGCAATCTGTGCCGCTCCCATGGTTCTGGCAGAGGTTGGCGTCTTAAAAGGAGAGGAGGCCACCATCTATCCCGGCATGGAAAGCTATTTAAAGGACAGTGTGGCCCTGAGTGATGATGTGGTAGTTTCTTCTCGCATTATTACATCAAGGGGCCCTGCTTTGGCCATGAAGTTTTCTGTAAAACTGGTGGAGGTTTTAAAAGGAAAAGCTGTGGCGGATAAAGTGGCGGAAGGACTTTTGCTGTAATGAATAAGAAAGAAATCTTTAAAAGCATACCTTTGGAAAGTGCCGATCTTCATACCCACACCTACTATTCGGACGGTCTTTTATCGGTAAAGGATCTTTTGTCCTTTTCAAGTAACAGAGGGATTAAAACTTTAAGCATAACGGACCATGACGGCATAAAAGCCTTAAGAGAAGCAAGGAGTCATGCAAAGGATTACGATATTAGTCTTATTAGCGGTATAGAGCTTTCCTCCGTATATAAGGGTAAAAATGAGCTTCATATATTAGGATATCTATTTGATCCGGAAAATGAAACCATGAAGGATACTGTACAATGGGTTTTGAGGCAGAGGGAAGAAAGAAACGGAAAACTCTTTTCTCTTATGAAGGAGGAAGGCCTTGATATATCAGAAAAGGATTTTGAGGGAGTTTCCTACAGAGACTATGTAGGAAAGCCCATAATAGCTGATAAGCTTATGGAAAAGGGATATATAAAGGAAAGAAGAGAAGCCTTTACAGAGGGAAGGTATTTTGATTCGGCCTCATGGCAGGGTGTGAAAAAAGAAAGACTTAAAGCTGAGGAGGCTGTTAAAAGGATAAAGGATGCAGGAGGGCTTCCTTTTCTTGCTCACCCTTCCAAAATCAGAGGCCTGGGAGAAAGAGAATCAGAGGAATTTTTGTGCAATCTGAAGGATCTTCTTACGGACTTAAAAGCTGACGGTCTAATGGGCCTTGAATGCTACTACCCTCACCATACCTTGAAAGAAACCGGGGACTTCCTGAAGCTCAGTTTGGACCTTGACCTTCTTGTAAGCAGAGGCTCGGATTTTCACGGTAATAGAAAGGATAAAACCACTGACTGGTTTGGTAAAATATGGGAAGAAAGCTAAACTGTTTTTTAAAGTGAAGGAGGTCAATATGGCATCTAATAATTCTGAGAGGGAAGGTATAGTTTTTGATATTCAGGAGCACTTTGGTATAATCGCTACGAATCAGTCAGGCTGGACTAAGGAGCTTAACCTTGTATCATGGAATCAGGCACCTGCAAAGTATGACATCAGAGACTGGGACGAAGCTCATGAGCATATGAGCAGAGGTATTACCCTGAAGGCAGAAGAAGCAAAGAAATTGCTGGAATTGTTAAAGGGTTTAAAGTTGTAAAAAAGTATAAAACTTGGAACAAGAGAGGTTTTGCAGTAATGCAGAACCTCTCTCTTTATGTTATAATTATGTACTTATGATTTAAAAATCGAGGTGCATATGGAGATTAAACTTATTAAAGAGCTGAGAGCGGCTCCTGAAACGGTAAAGGTCCCTGAAGGAATCTTAATGAAAGATTTAGTGAACAAGTATCAGGACATGCTCCCCTATAGAGTATTAGCGGTCAAAATGAATAATAAATACGAGGACCTTGATGTTGAAGTAGAAAATGGCAGCACAGTAGAGTTTCTGGATATGAGAAATCATGCTGCCAGTCTTTTATATCAGAGAAGCTTGAGTATGATTTATCTGAAGGCAATTTATGATGTTCTTGGGAAGGCTGCAGTTTGGATTGCAAACTCGTTAAATAAAGGACTCTATACAGAAGTCCAGTTTTTCAGGGAAGTAAAGAATGAACAGGGGGCAACCGTCCATAGAGAAGACTATATAAATGATGAGGAAATTAAAAAGGTGGAAGCAAGAATGCGGGAAATCGTTGATAAAAATACACCTTTCTTCAGACAGATCATTACGAAGGAGGAGGCGGCTAAAAGGCTTATGGAAGAGGGCGATGCAGAGAAGCTGAAGCTTTTAAAATCATCAACGGTGGACAGCATTGCAGTATATTCTTTACTGAATTACTGGAATTTCTTTTATGGAAGAATGGCACCTTCCACAGGCTATATACAAAACTTTGAACTAAGGCCATACAATGAAGGTAAAGCAGTGCTGTTAAGGTTTCCCGATTATCCAAATCCTGAGGAGGTCCCTCCCTTCGAGGACGACTTTCTTCTTTCGGAAGCCTTTGGTGAAACGAAGAGCTGGGGGAAATTGATGAAATGCCCTTACGTATCTGATCTAAATGAAAAGATAGAAAGAGGAGCAATCAAGGAACTTATACTTATAAGCGAAGCCCTTCATGCCAAAAAGATTGCAGAGATTGCAAAGGAAGTAATTAAGTCAAAGAGGAGAATAGTGCTTATTGCAGGGCCCTCAAGTTCAGGGAAGACCACCTTCGCAAAAAGGCTGGGGATTCAGCTTATGGTGGAAGGTCTTGAGCCTCTTTATCTTGGAACAGATGATTACTTTTTAGAGAGGGAAGAAACTCCTCTGGATGAGAATGGGGATCTTGATTTTGAAAACCTTTGTGCTTTAGATGTTAAATTATTTAATAGAAATTTAAGAGACCTTCTGGAAGGGGAGGAAGTGGATATACCTGTTTTTGATTTTTTAACAGGACATAAAAGATTCGGCAGCAGAATCATCTCAATAAAAGCTGACCAGCCTATTATAATTGAAGGAATTCACGGCCTCAATGATATGATGACTCCCGATATTCTAAGTGATGAAAAGTTCAAGATATATATAAGCCCCCTTACAAATTTAGGGATAGATGACCATAACAGAATTTCCGTCACTGATTCAAGAATGTTGAGAAGGCTTGTTAGGGACTTTAAGTTCAGAGGTCACAGTGCAAAAAAGACTATTGAGAGCTGGCCCAAGGTGAGAGCGGGAGAGATGAACAATATCTTCCCATATAATTCAAAGGCAGACCTACTGTTTAATTCAGCCCATGTGTATGAGCTTTCTGTATTAAAGAAATATGCAGCTCCTCTTCTTGAAGCGATTCCACAAAGTGAGCCTGAATATGCGGAAGCCAGAAGAATGCTTAGCTTTTTAAGATTTTTTAAGGTTATTGAAGAGGAGGATATTATTCCCAACAATTCCATCTTAAGGGAATTTATTGGAGGCAGTGCTTTCATGGACTAAGAAATCAAGACAAGGAGAAATTTTTATGGCAGGAAAAGTGGCAGTAATAGGCGGCATAACTATAGATGTAGAGGGCAAGCCTGACCTGGACTTACAGTATCAGGATTCAAATCCGGGAGAAATAAGGATTTCCTACGGCGGTGTAGGCCGTAATATCACTGAGAATTTAGGGCGACTTGGAGTCCCCGTCACCTTCATATCAAGAATAGGTGATGACTTTATGGGATTAAGCATCAAGGAAGCCCTGGCAGAGTTGTCAGTGGATGTGGAGCATATAAAGGTTATTAAAGGGAAAAGCACAGCCATGTATCTTTCAATTCTGAACATATTAGGTGATATGGAGCTTGGAATATGCAATATGGATGTTTTGGATCAAATATCAAAGGAGGATATAGAGGACCTGGTACCTTTGCTTAAAGAAATGGATATGGTGCTTTTGGATACTAACTTGTCTGAAGAGGTGCTTGAGTATGCAACGGAAAGACTGAAAGAGGTGCCTTTGTTTTTAGACCCTGTCTCTGTGGTAAAAGCAGTAAAGGCTAAAGACTTAATAGGCAGGTTTCATACCATTAAGCCCAATAGAGCAGAAGCGGAAGCCATATACGGGAAAAGCATATTATCGGAGGAGGATTTAAAAGAGGCGGGGGACTGGTTTATAAATCAAGGCGTAAAAAGAGTGTTTATCAGTCTTTCCATGGGAGGCGTTTATTATCAGGAGGGTAAAGAGAAGGGCATCATAGAGCCTAAATCCAGTGAAATAGCAAGTGCCACAGGTGCGGGAGATGCCTTTAGCGCAGCAGCAATTCTTGGATTTCTGAATAAATACGATGTGAGAAAGACAGCGGAAATCGCCATGAGAGCCTCCAGACTTTCTTTGGAAACCAAGGTGCCTGTAAATCCGGAGTTGACTTTGGATAAACTTTTGGAAGAAGTATAAGGAGAGCATAGAGCCATGATAGATTATATGGATATAAATCAAGAAGTTAAGGAAGCCCTTTTTGAAGGGAAGGGTGTGGTGGCACTGGAAAGCACTATTGTCGCCCATGGTATGCCTTATCCTGAAAACATTGAGACATCAAAAAGAGTAGAGCAAGAAATCAGGAAAAACCAGTGCGTTCCGGCAACTGTAGGAGTTATTAAAGGAAGAATTAAAGTTGGGCTTACGGAGGATGAGATTCTGTATCTTGGGAAAGCTAAAGATGTGGTGAAGGTGAGCAGAAGGGATCTGCCCCTTGTTATAGCCAATAAACTTGATGGTGCAACTACAGTGGCAGGCACTATGATTGCAGCTAATGCTTCGGGGATTAAGATTTTTGTAACAGGCGGAATTGGCGGTGTTCATAGAGGAGCGGGAGAGACCTTTGATATTTCCCAAGACCTTGAGGAATTAAGCATGACAGATACTGTGGTGGTCTGCGCAGGAGTCAAATCAATTCTTGATATAGGAGGAACTTTAGAATATCTGGAGACAAAGGGAGTACCTGTGTTTTCTCTGGGGACTAAAGAATTTCCGGCCTTCTATTCAAGACAAAGTGGCTTCTTTTTAGAGGATGCCTTAAAAGATGAAGAAGAAGGGGCAAAGATAATCTTAGCAAAGGAAAAGCTTGAACTAAAAGGCGGTATGGTAATAGCCTGTCCGATTCCTGAAGAAGAGGAGATTAAAAAGGAAATAATGGATTCCTACATAGAACAGGCGTTAAAGGAGTGTAAAGTTAAAGGTAAGGAGGTTACACCTTTTCTCTTAAGCAGAATCAAGGAGCTGACTGAAGGGAAAAGCCTTAAGGCCAATATTGCACTGGTAATAAATAATGCAAAAGCAGGGGGAAGAATAGCAAAAGCTTATGAGGAATTGAAAAGGAAGGATGCCCGATGAAAGAAAAAGTACCGGAGATTATTAAGAATTTGGAGAAGAGAAATATTACAGGCTACTTTGCAAATACAAAAGAGCAAGGCTTGGCTATTGCACTTTCTTTTGTAAGGGAAGGAATGATAGTGTCCTGGGGCGGATCCATGACCTTGGAGGAAACGGGATTAAAGACAGAAATCAGAAGGCTTGAGCAGGAAGGGAAAATCAGGCTCATTGACGCCCATTCCATTAATGATCCTAGGCTGAATCATGAGGCAAGGAGAAGAAGCCTTCTTGCCAACCTTTATTACATGAGCACCAACGCCATAACTTTAGGGGGAGAGCTTATGAACATTGACGGCTTTGGAAACAGAGTGGCAGCTTTGGCCTTTGGACCTGAAAAAGTAGTTATACTATGCGGAACCAATAAAATTACTGAAAATCTTGAGGATGCATATAAAAGGATCAAGGAGGTTGCCTGCCCTAAAAATGCTGCCCGCCTTGGCCGGTCTACGCCATGTATTGAAACAGGCAGGTGCTGTGAATGTCTTGTTTCAAACAGTACCCTTTGCGGAACTGTTACAACTACAAGATTTTGCAATGAAAAGGGAAGAATCCATGTGATTTTAATCGATGATTCCTTGGGTTTTTAGTCTTTTTAAACTAAAATGAATGAAACACACGGGACCGTGTACATTGGAAAGTGTTGTAACCCTTGAAAATGCACGGTCTTTTCTAATCTTTCCATTAATATTAAAAAAAATAAAAAAAAGTATTGCATTATTATTTCCCCTGATATATAGTCTAATAGCTTGCCTAAAGCGATGAAACGGGAAGTTGCTGAGCTATCAGGTAATTTCCGTGGAGAAGTGTCCCTGCTTTGACAGGGGCGAAGGGGTTTACCCGTTTTATTTATGAGAAATAATAAGAAACACACGGGCGCGTGTAATGGGCAGGTAAATCACTAAGACACGTTGAAATTGTAAGGTTTGCCCCTTGTACCTATGAATAGCGAAAACGAGTACAAAACAATTCAGGAGGAAAAAATGAGCGAATTACAAAAAATCAGAATCAGGCTTAAAGCTTATGACCACGCTTTGCTGGACCAATCGGCTGCAAAGATTGTGGAAACGGCAAAAAGGACGGGTGCTGAGGTTTCAGGGCCCATACCTCTTCCCACAGAGAAGGAAGTGGTAACGGTTATCAGAGCTGTTCACAAATATAAGGATTCCAGAGAACAGTTTGAGCAAAAGACTGACAAAAGGCTCATAGACATATTAAATGCAACGGGAAAAACTACTCATGCTTTAACAAAGCTAGAACTTGCGGCCGGAGTAGACAAAGAAATAAAATTGTAGCATAAGGGAACTCCCCTTAGAATGATAGCTTGAAAATTTAGGCAATCCGCTGTAAGAGAAAAGGAGACAATTATAATATGAAGATTCTTTTAGGAAAGAAAGTGGGGATGACCCAAACATTTACAGAGGAGGGAACGGTGATTCCCGTAACTGT
>JAAZGD010000025.1 GCA_012511395.1 Clostridiales bacterium | reverse complement strand
GGTATATCCTCCACCTTTATAACAGAATACTTTTCCCCCTTAATATCCTTTATTACAACTTCACCATTTTCCACATAACATCCTAAAGGCACCTCTTCCAAATTGCTGAAAAAGATACAAGTTGCTTTAGTCTCTTCACAAAGCTTTCTTACACTTAGATCATCGTAGTTTAATACTGTGAAATCTGATGGGCCCTGATTCTTGAATATTTTAGCCTTTGCTTTGATGTATTTATCCATGGTCTGATGTCTGTCCATGTGGTCTTCTGTTATATTCAAAATGGCCGAAACTTTGGGATGAAAGGTTTTTGTTGTTTCAAGCTGGAAGCTGGAAACTTCAGTTATAAGCCAGGAGTCTAAAGGCGCTATTAAGGCACGGCTTATTACAGCCACGCCGATATTTCCCACAACATAAGTCCTTCTTTTGGCTTCCTGAAAGATCTCTCCCACAAGCTTGGTAGTAGTGGTCTTTCCGTTAGTTCCGGTTATTGCCACATAAGTACCTCTGCTTATTCTGTAGGCTATTTCCAGCTCTCCTACAATTTCTGCCCCCTTCTTTTTAGCCTCATCTATAAAATCTATATGAAGGGGAACTCCGGGGGAGAGAACTACAATATCAAATACATCTTCTTCTTTAGGTGGTTCTGCAAAGTATGAAGTTACGCCAACCCCTTCAAGAAAACTGACCAGATTATTATCCATCTCGTTTCTTTCCTTGCTGTCTTGAACCGTCACATTTACACCAAGCTTTAATAAAGCCTGGGTGGCGGCAATTCCCGATTTTCCAAGGCCTACTACTAAAGCCTTTTTACCGTAAAGTGATTTATTCATCATAACCCTCCAAAAGCAACGGCAGCAAATATTATGGTAATAACCCAAAGCATTACAGCTACCTTTTGCTCCTTCATACCTGAAAGTTCAAAGTGGTGGTGCAAGGGCGCCATTTTAAAAATTCTCTTTCCCGTAAGCTTGAAGCTTGCCACCTGCAGGATAACTGACAATGCTTCCAAAACAAAAACTATACCTACAATGGGTAAAAACAATTCCAAGTTCGTTGCCATGGAAAAAGCGGCAAGCCCTCCCCCTAAAGCCATGGACCCTGTATCACCCATAAATACTTTAGCAGGATAACGATTAAATACTAAAAATCCCAAGCATGCCCCTGCTATCAATACTCCAAAAAGAGATTCCGTCATAAAGCCCAATGAGGCACCTGCTACGGCAAAGAAGGCTGCCACTATTGCAGATACTCCCGATGCAAGGCCGTCAAGACCGTCTGTCAAGTTCACACTGTTTGAGGATGCCACCAGCAACAGTATTCCAAAGAGCAGGTAATAGTTTGAAAAATCTAAAACTCTATC
This sequence comes from Clostridiales bacterium, assembly GCA_012511395.1. GTDB lineage: Bacteria > Bacillota > Clostridia > Peptostreptococcales > Anaerovoracaceae > JAAZGD01. Next base: position 7,717 of record JAAZGD010000025.1, on the reverse strand, counting down.
CGTAAAAGGCACTATAACGAGAGTCGGATTACTGCGACTTGCCATAAAGTACACAACTAAAGCTGCCGATACCACAGTCTGAAGAAGGATTTTCTGCCATGCTCTCAAACCCAGGTTATGCTTTTTCTTCACCTTCATATAATCATCGGCGAAGCCTATTAAACCAAAAGCTATAAGGGATATACCAATAAACCCTGCATCAGGTGAAAACTGCTTTGTGGCTATTGCCGTTATGCCTATGGCTATTAGAATTGCAATGCCTCCAATGGTGGGAGTCCCCTCTTTTTTCTTATGGGATTGAGGCCCCTCATCTCTGATGCTTTGACCTGCCTGTTTTCTTTTAAGTATGGGTATGGCAAGAGATGTGCATATTGCACTCATCATCAGGGCCATGGCTAAAACTAAAAGCAGTTTTGATATATCGTTCATGCTTTCTCCTTTTAAGCTAAAGTTTTAATATTTGAGATACTACCTTATCCATCTCCATGCCTCTTGAACCCTTCACAAGGATGCAATCTCCGGGATTTAAAAATCCGGGAAGCACCTGGAAAAACTCTTCTTTATCATTAAAATGCAGGTTGTTCGAAGGTTCAAGAGCATCTTTTGCTCCTAAATTAATATTATAAGACAATTCACCTATGGTGACAACTAGGTCCACATTTAGTTCCCCTATATACTCACCTATCTCTTTATGAAGCCTCTCTGATTCTGTACCCAGCTCAAACATATCTGCCAAAACAGCGATTCTTCTCAAGCATTGTCTTGAGTTTAAAACATCCAAAGCGTTCATCATGGATTCAGGGCTTGCATTATAAGTATCATCGATTATCTTAATGCCGTTATGAACAAAGGTCTTAAGTCTCTTATCAGTCAAAACCACCTTCGAAAGTGCGTTGATACCATCTTCAAGACTAACCCCCAACACTTCACCTGCTGCAAGGGCAAGGCTTGCGTTGATTGCATTATGCCTTCCCGGAACAGGCAGTTTCACAGGAAGTGTCCTGCCCTCTCTTTCAATGTGGAAGGACAGTCCTTCTTCATCCTTGTCTTCAATATTGTTTATAATATAATCAGATCTGCCGTCAAAGCCTATGGTTAAAAGATTGTAATCGCCTGTTGCCCCTTCCTTTGTCAGTAAATCTCCCGTCATGTTTACTATCAAGGTATTATCCCTTTCAAGAAAATCCGTTACTTCAAGCTTTGCCCTTAATATGTTTTCTCTCGTTTTAAGATGTTCCAAATGAGTGTGGCCCACATTGGTTATTACTGCCACATCAGGCCTTACTATATCTGCAAGGTGATGTATCTCACCCAACCTATCCATGCCCATTTCAAAGACACAAACCTCTGTTCCTTCCTCTAGGGATAATATGGTAAGAGGAAGCCCTATGTGGTTATTGAAATTCCCCACAGTCTTTGCCGCTTTATACTTCTTATTTAAAACCTCATATATCATATCCTTCGTTGAAGTTTTGCCCATGCTGCCTGTCACTGCCACCTTTTTTAAATCAAAGGTACTTAAATACCATCTTGAAAGATCCGTAAGGGCTTTCAAGGTATTGCTGACCAGGACTGCACCCTTCACAGATAAAGGTACATCCTCTTTCTCAGTGAGGGTAAACACGCACCCTCTTTTAGCGGCATCTTCAATGAAGTCATGGCCGTCTCTCTTTTCGCCTTTAAGAGGAACGAAGAGACCTTCATGTTCACACTTTCTGGAATCGATGCTTACAGAAGATATTTTCATATCCTCTTCACCTTTGATAATTTTTCCAAAGACTGCTCTTTCAATATCCTTTAAGCTTATTTTTTTCACTTATCTCACCTCTTGGCTATTTCCAATAAAGATAAACCTGACTTCCTGATTTAACGCTTTCACCTGCCTTGGGGTATTGATCCGTTACCATTAAATCCTCTGAATCCAAAGGCTCAGGTGACACTATGCCTTTCAAAGACATGCCTCCCAGGATGCCTATAGCGTTTTCCAAACTTTGGCCTGTAAGAGAGGGCAAAGTTACCGTGCCTCTTTTTAGCTGAGCCAGCTCCTCTTGGGAAAACTCCGGCTTAACGTTTAAGTATCTTAATGTTTCTGCAAGAATCTTTTGGACACCCGGTGCTGCAGTGACACTTCCAAATTTCACACCCTTTGGATTATCCACCACAAGAAGAATAGCCACCTTTGGATCATTCATAGGTGCCATACCTATAAATGAGGAGTAGGTTTCATTGCTGTAACCTCCTGCCATGGCCTTTTGAGCAGTTCCCGTTTTACCTCCCACCCTGTATCCTTCAACCTTAGCAGTGCCTCCGCCGCCCTCTTTAACTACAGACTCCATAATATAGCGCATTTCATCTGCAGTCTGCTTTGAAAGTACCCTTCTTACTATTTTAGGCTCCACATCCAGCACTGTGTTTCCATCCTTATCCTGTAAGCTCTTTACTATATGAGGCTCCATAAGATATCCGCCGTTACCGATTGCACAAAAGGCGGTCAATATCTGAATTGGAGTTACCGCTATACCTTGACCATATGCCATGGTGGCAAGGCCTACAGGGTTCTTGTATTCTCTCGACTGAAGAATTGACATTCCTTCGCCGGGGTAATCAATTTTCGTCTTTTCATTAAATCCAAATAAATCAAGATATGTATAATATCTGTCTTCACCTATTCTTTGGCCTACCTGAACGAGAACGGGGTTACAGGAATTTCCCACAGCCTCCACCAGAGTCTGCCTTCCGTGAGGCTGGTAATACCTCCAGCATCTTAAGACTGTGTCATAAACTTTAATGCTTCCTGTACATACGAATACATCATCCAGATAAGTAACTCTTTCCTCAAGACCGATGGCCGTAGTTATTAATTTAAATGTGGAGCCCGGCTCATAGGTATCGCTGATTAAGGGGTTCCTCCACATCCTGTTCCAGTAAGCCATCTTCTCTTCTTCAGTAAGGGTGGCAAATGTTCCTTTAATATCTTCATCTACAGGCTCTCTGGGGAAGTTGGGGTCAAACTCAGGAAGGGCTGCCATTGCCATGACCTCTGCAGTCTCAGGATCCATAACAAGGCACCACACTCTGTCTGCTTTTGTTTGAACCAAAACCTCCTCCATGGATTTCTCCACATAGTGCTGAATCACCGAGTCCACAGAGAGTACCAGGTCAAGGCCGTCCTGCTCTTCATAATACCTTTCCACTCCAAAGGAAAGACCGTTCCCTTCTGCGTCCACATTTTTAATCCATCTGCCTCTGATGCCGCTTAAATATGAATCATAGTAAGCTTCAAGGCCGGACAATCCCACATTGTCATCTGTTACACTTCCAAGAAGCTGAGAGGCAAAGGCTCCCATGGGATAGTACCTTCTTGATTCTTCCGTGATTTCTACTCCGTACAGCGATGATTCTTTTATGGCATCTGCCGTCTCCTTATCCAAATACTTGGCAATTCTAACTATCACCTTATCCTTATATGCCAGCTCTCTAATGTCCTCCATTGACATATCCAGTAAAGGGCTTAGTTTTTCCATGGTTTTAATGGCGTTAACCTCTTTTTCCACATCATCCTTACCTCGCCACAAAAGTGAAGGCCTTACCCAACATGAAAAGGACCTTGCAGATACTGCCAACTCTTCCATATTTATGTCATAGATAGTACCCCTTTTTGCTTCAATAGGCACATCTCTCGTCTGCTGGCCCATGGCTCTTGTTTTAAGTTCTTCCCCTCTCACCACCTGAAGCCAGCCTGTACGAAAAGCAAGGGCCGTTACAAGAATAGCCAGAATTATGAAAACTGCCAAAAGCCTCTTTTTAGTTTTAATACTTACGCTTCCCATAAGACTTTCCCTTTTTTTATTCTAAGAAAACCAGACACACTTCTTATCCTAATTTAAGACTGTCTGGTTTTCATGGAATTCAGTTGAAGAATCAGTGTATCAGTTATATGCTCTGTCTTTAATTATTGAAGCCAGACTGTAGTCTTCTTCCTTTATCTCCTCAAGGTATCTAAACTGAGTGTAATCAGGATACACAAGGCCTAATTCTGAAAGAGCTCTCTCTTCAATGGCACCTATATTTGAGGCTGCCTTGATCTCCACATTAAGATTTTCTATTTCCCCTTGGATTACTGCGTTTTCCTTTATTAGCGTATTTATATCATACTTTATGGAAGCTGAAAAGGCAGAAGATATTACAAGACCTATGCCTATTAAACCTGCCATTATAGTTAAAACAATCAAAACAAGCCTGTCCTTTGAGGTTACTCTGACTCTAACTTTTTCCCTTGCCCTCGTAACCCTTACATAAGGCTGAAAGACTGCTTCTCCATATTGTTGTTGATACTGGTACCACTTGTTGGCAGCAATCACTTTTATGCTCCTTGTTTTTCAATAACTCTCAGCTTTGCGCTTCTTGCCCTTGGGTTTCTTAAAAGCTCCTCTTCACCTGCCGTAACGGGCTTGGTTGTTACCTTTTTAATATCTGTCACCTTGCCGCAGACACATTGAGGTAAAGTTTTCGGACATTCACAGGGGTTTAATCTCTTCTGTATAACTTCCTTGGCAATCCTGTCCTCCAAAGAGTGAAATGAGATTATTAAAAGTCTTCCTTCCTCCTTTAAAACATCTATGAAGTCGGAAATTCCTTCACCCAGCTCTGACAGCTCACCGTTCACTTCAATCCTGATGGCCTGAAATGTTCTCTTGGCAGGATGAGGTCCTTCCCTCCTTGCCTTTGCCGGGATTGCTCTTTTAATAATGTCCACCAGCTGAAAGGTGGTTTCTATGGGCCCTGATTCTCTTTCCTTAATTATTAAGGAAGCTATAGATCTGGCATATCTTTCCTCCCCGTATTTAAAGATGATCCTTGAAAGGTCCTCCTGCTTATAGCTGTTCACCACTTCAAAGGCAGTTAGGGAACTATCTATGTCCATTCTCATATCTAGAGGCGCATCCTGCATGTAGGAAAAACCTCTTTCAGGGTTATCAAGCTGATAAGATGAGACTCCAAGATCAAGGAGTGCTCCATCAATTTCATCTACATCAAGGTCTTCCAAAAAACTTTTAATATCTTTGAAGTTTCCTTTTATAAAGGTCTTTTTACATCTGTACTTTTCTAATCTCTTCTCTGTTTCCTTAACGGCTTCCCAGTCTCTGTCTATTCCCACATACCAACCGTCTTCCGAAAGAATCTCACAGATACCTTCACCGTGGCCTCCCGAACCCATGGTTCCATCCACATAAATTCCTGAAGGCTTAACAGATAACAATTCAATTACTTCTTCATAAAGAACCGGCTCATGCTTAAATTCCATATTCCATCATCTTCTTTGCAAAGTCTGACTGCTCAAGCTCCGTTCTTCCCTGCTCATCCTCAAAGTGTTCTTTGCTCCACACCTCAACGCGGCTTATAAGCCCTATGGTCACAAGATCTTTCGTTATGCCCGCCCAATCTCTTAATTCAGAAGGTATGGTAAGCCTGCCCTGCCTGTCGATATCCACATCTACTGCATTTGCATAGAAGTGACGGACAAAGGCTCTGGCATCGGGGTCACTCATAGGAAGCTTTGACAGTTTTTCCATAAGCACCGACCATTCATTCATGGGATAAATATAAAGGCAGTTGTCTATACCTCTTGTTAAAACGCATTTCAAAGACAACTGCTCTCTAAATCTGGCAGGAACAATCATCCTTGCCTTATCATCAATAGAATTTTGATACTTACCCATTAACATAGCGACACCTCTTGAAAGTACCATTATTAAAACCACTCTACTCCATTTCTCTCCAATATGCAACTATTTTACTCCATTATTTCGATATTCCCTCCACTTTTAGACCTCTCCAACCACTACAATCCTAAATTCTCTCAACATTTCACTATATGTAGTATGTTTTTAAAGAACCACTCCACCACATATCGAATCAAATTTTAAAAAAATGTAACAAAATTGTAAGGTTTACCCCTGTAAATCAGTAAAAATCGTGGTATAATCAAGGTGATAATTCAAAGAAAGGAGAACACTCTTGTGAAAAAAACTGCTATAGCCCTATGTTTGTTCCTGCTTTTATCTGTTCCTCTCTCCCTCTTGGGTTGCCAGTCCAACCTTTCAGGAGGCACTTATATAGAACCTGAAATCACTGTTTCCTATCTTACCGGCGATTTTGCAAAGCAGTTAACAAGAGATGGCGCCGTTAAGAAATTCGGGATTATTAAGTCCATTACTGCAAAAGAAAACGGTTACTACACATTAATAGTGGATGGAAAGGAATTCATAAACGATAACTCCCAGCCTAACGGTTTTTATATAGCTGATTTAAACATGGAATACGATATTACTATTTCGCCTACCGTAAGAAGCGTATTCCTTCCAAAAATAGCACCTGATCAGACCACCTTTTTCCTAACAAGTGTTGACTTCATAACGGCCTTAAAGGACGATCAAAGAGGTATGCATCAGGAATACTTAGATTCCCAGTTCTTCTACTTCTACATCATGTATGATGCCTGCGAACTCATAATCCAACAGTACGTTCCTTAGAAAAACTATAAATATTAACCTCCGATTTAACAATCGGAGGTTTTTTAGTAAAATATTTCACAAAACCTCCATTTTTGGTGATATTGTTACAGATATAAATCTCAACCATAGGCATAATTAGTATGTTCAATAAATAACAATCTTTATTTGAAAGGATTACAGGAAATGAAGAAGAAGATACTTATTGTAGGAGGAGTGGCAGGCGGTGCCACTACTGCCACAAGGCTCAGAAGGCTTTCTGAGGACCTTGATATAGTTATTTTTGAAAGAGGAAAATACATCTCTTATGCAAACTGCGGCCTTCCCTATTACATCGGAAATGTAATTAAAGAGAGGGAAGACCTGATCATTCAATCAAAAGAAATTATGAAGGCAAAGTACAACGTGGATGTGCGGCTTGAATCTGAAGTCACAAGCATCAACAGAGAAGCAAAGTCAATAACTGTCCACAACCTTCAGGAAGACAAAACTTACGAGGAGAACTACGATGTTCTTGTCCTTGCCACAGGCTCATCCCCTCTAAAGCCACCGATTCCGGGAATAGATTCTCCCAATATCCTTTCTTTATGGACTGTTCCTGATACAGATGCCATAAAAGCCTATATTGAGGAAAAAGCTCCAAAGAGAGCTGCCGTAATAGGAGGAGGATTCATAGGTGTGGAGATGGCTGAGAACCTTCATGCAGCAGGCTTAAAGGTTCAGCTTATTGAAATGATGAACCAGGTAATGACGCCTCTTGATTTTGAAATGGCAGAAGTCATCCATGAGAACATGGCCATGAATAATGTGGAGCTCCACCTAGGAGACGGTGTTAAATCCTTTGAAACAAAAGATAATGTAACTACTATAACGCTTCAAAGTGGGAAACAGGTGGAAACAGATCTTGTTATCCTGGCTATAGGCGTAAGACCTAACAACGAGCTTGCCAAAGGCGCAGGCCTTTCAGTTAACGAAAAGGGCGGAATCATAGTAGATTCAAAACTCCTGACAAACGACCCTGATATCTATGCGGTGGGCGACGTTATTCAGGTGGAAAACCATGTTACTAAAACTCCATGCATGATACCTTTAGCAGGTCCTGCCAACAAACAGGCAAGAATATGTGCAGACAATATTATGGGCAAAGATGAAATATACAGAGGCACACAAGGTACTGCCATAGCCCAAGTATTCGACTTAACTGC
>JAAZGD010000163.1 GCA_012511395.1 Clostridiales bacterium | reverse complement strand
TGACAGCCTTATTGAAGGCATTCACTATGAGGATATGAGTTTTAAAAATTTATGGGATAAATCGGCTGTCGGTGCGGGAACCCAATCCTTTGAAACGGGAGGTTACATTTACAACTTAAGATACGATAAGTTTCAGGATGAAGCAGGGGAGGATTCAGGCCTTATAATTATCATCCAGGATATTACTGAAAGGTATAAGCTTGAAAATATGCAGATGGACTTTGTGGCGAACGTAAGTCATGAGTTAAAAACTCCTCTCACCACAATTAAGAGCTATACAGAAACAATGCTGGAAGCTGATGAAGGGGACAGAGTGCCTTCCAAAGAATTCTTAACTGTAATAGACGAAGAGGCGGACAGGATGGCAAGATTGGTTTCCGATCTTTTGAAGCTTTCCAGACTTGAGTATAAGAGGGAAGAAACTGTAAAAAGAGAGATTAACATTTGTGAATTATTAAAGGATACGGTTTCCAAGGTGAAGATTCAATCCACGGCCAAGGGCCAGCAGTTCAATCTGCTTTTTGATGAGTGCCTTGATGTAAAGGTTATGGTGGACAAAGACCAGATGGAACAGGTGCTTTTGAACTTAGTTACCAATGCCATTAAATATACGGATAACAAGGGCAGAATAGATATAGATTTGAGGACCGACAACGAGGTGGCAAGAATAATGGTAAGGGACAACGGGGTAGGAATACCGGAAAAAGATGTTTCAAGGGTTTTTGAAAGATTTTTCCGTGTAGATAAAGCAAGGTCAAGGGAAATGGGAGGAACGGGATTAGGTTTAGCCATTTCAAAACAGATAGTAGAAAACCACGGCGGGAAACTGTTTTTGGAAAGTAAGGAAGGAAAAGGCACCACAGTGACTCTCCTGTTACCTCTGCGGGACACAAGAGGAATAAAAGGGCTTTTGTAGGAGAAAAAATCAGATGGCAAAGGACAGGCTTTCAAGGAGCCAAAGATATGTAAAAAAAGCAGTGGAAAATCCTGTGGAAGCTGCCTCTGACAGGGAAAAGCGGCGGGAGAAAAGAGAAGCTGCTTTAATAAGAAAGAAGGAAAAAGAAGTACAGAAGAAACCGGCTTCAAAGAGAAGAAAGCTTAAAGCTTCAAGAAAAAGGCTGGTTTATCTTGTAATAATACTGTCTCTTATAGCTTTAGTGGCAATAAAAGTGGAAAATATCCACTCTCTTATAAAGGAAAGGCAGGAGCTGACAGCTTACAAGTATGTCCTAATGAAGGAAAAAGCTGCCTTAAACGAAGAGATGAACAATGTGAAAAGCAAAGAATACGTGGAACAACAGGCAAGAGCCCAGCTCAGACTCGTAAGGCCCGGTGAGATTCTTTATATTTTCCCTGAAAAGGAAAAGGACCTTGAAGAAGATAATTAATGAAATCGTGGTGGTGCAGGGAAGGGATGACACGAGGAATTTACTGAAGTATTTTCAAGTGACCACGATTGAAACACACGGCTACAGAATAAGTGAAGAGAAATGGGAGAAGCTGGACAGAGCATATAAAGAGCCGGGACTCATAATTTTTACAGACCCTGACCATCAGGGAAGGCTTATAAGGGAAAGGCTCATTAAAAGATATCCTGAGGCAAAGATGGCTTTTGTCTGCAAGGAAGAGGCTTTGGCTAAAGGAAAGGCGGGAGTAGAGCATTGCTCCTTTGAAACTTTACAAAGAGCTCTTGATTGCGCAAAAGCTATTTTCAATGATAGGGAAGAAAGTGTTTTCACCTATGAAGATTTGCGGAAGAGCGGCCTTACGGGAACTGAGGATGCGGGAAGAAGAAGGGAAGCCTTTTGCAAATATTTAGGCATAGGCTATGGAAACTCCAAAGGACTTTTAAAAAAGCTAAAGGGCTTTAATATTACAAGGAGCGAATTTGATGAAGCTTTATCAGCCATCTGTCTTAAGGAGCCTGATGGAGAGCTATGACCTTAAAGCTCTTAAAGGATTAGGCCAAAATTTTCTGACAGATAAAAATATAATTGATAACATAATCTCTAAATCCCTAATTGACGAATCAGATCTTGTTATTGAAATAGGGCCCGGTCTTGGAACCTTGACACAGGAGCTTTTACATAAGGCGGGCCATGTTATTGCGGTGGAATTAGATAAAAAACTGATACCTGTTCTTAGGGATGTCTTTAAAGATACAGACAACCTGACCCTTGTAAACCGGGATATTATGAAGCTGGATATTGGGGAATTAATAAGAGAGGAAGGAAGAGGGTTAAAATCGGTGAAGGTGGTGGCCAACCTGCCTTACTATATCACATCGCCCCTTGTTATGAAGCTTTTGGAAGAGTATAAGGGATTTTCCCTCTTAACCCTTATGATGCAAAAGGAGGTGGCAGAACGAATTACAGC
>JAAZGD010000162.1 GCA_012511395.1 Clostridiales bacterium | reverse complement strand
TCTTCACGGAAGCTGTGCCTACACAATTGAAGGGCAACAGGAACAGCATCAAAAGTGTCACAAATATATGGGCGCTTTTCTTGGCACTCTCCGGAGTCCTGAAGATAAAAACCTTCTCCCCCAGAGTGCCCTTAACTCTTCTAAAGATTATGGCTCTGTGAATCCTGATCTTGGCCAGACTAATATGCAAATAGACTCTGTATTTCCTGTAATGCCCTCGCCTTACAAATATTAAGTTTTCTAAAATTTTCTTAATATAAGCTATCATAATAAATTTACCTGTTCCTGCAGTATTCCTTCATACCGTTTTCTTTCAGCAGGCTTTCACAAAACTCCACCTGCATAAGGCTTTTCAAGTGACCCTGCTTTGCACGGGATAAATCAACCTTCTTTCTATCGCTGAAGGTAAATGCTTCACCGTGTTCAAAAACTCCGTCTCTGCTCATAATATATACTATATCATCGCTTATAAATGAACCTTTTGGCATAAATGTTTGCTCAGCCACAAAACCTGATTTCACATTGTAGATATTATGTCCCAGATAAAAAGTGTTAAGCTCAGAAAATCCCATTAAATAGGCTACTGTAGGAAAAACATCCAGCTGCCCCGATACTGTCTTTACCTCCTTTGGAAGAAAATCCTCCGAAGACGGTATATGGATAATAAGGGGGACATTTAACATATCCATGTAAGAGTATTCCCTGCCCAACAGCCTTTTCATATCCTTCAGATTGTCCTTCTCATTGGTTATCCCCAAGTGATCCCCATAGATTACGAATATGGTGCTATCGTAAAGGCCTTCTTCCTTCAGGAGATCCATAAAAAGGCCTATTGAATAATCAGTATAGGCTACGCTGTTTAAATAATTCCCCACAATAGTTCCTTCATCCTCTTTTAAAAGATTAATGAAATCGTAATGGGGAAGCATTTCAAAAGGATGGTGGTTGCTTAAGGTTATAACAAAGGAATAGAAGGGCTCCTTTAAACTTTTCATCTGAGGAATCACCTGTTTGAAAAATTCCGAATCTGTAAGTCCCCAGCCCATCCATTCTGTCATTTCATAATCTCCGGTTCTTCCCTGATCGTTTAAGCCTCCATAAAACTTGTCGAAGCCAAGCTTTGGATAAACTGTTTCCCTGTTCCAAAAGTTCCTGCCTTCATATGCATGAAAAACAGCAGTTGCGTATCCTTTATCCTTTAAAAGCCAGGGCAAACCGTTAAAGCAATTATCCTCATAGATTTTGTAGGTAAAGTAATCCAAGGTTCCGATTATGGAGTTGTTGACGGCAAGCTCTGCGTCAGATGTATTTCCGGAGCCTATCTGCTGGAAAAAATTAGGGAAGTAGGTTGTGTTTTCCTTCAGTAATTTGTTTAAGTTTGGGGTGATTTCCTGACCGTTATAGGTTCTGTTTATCACAAAATTCTGAAATGACTCCACCTGGATTATTACTAGGTTTTTACCTTGGGCAGTGCCAAAGAGCTGCCCTCTTTTTTCTTTGTTATAAGTGTCTACAAAGGAATCAGCATTAAAGGCTGTATGCCTTGTAAACAATTCCTTAAAAACATCTGACAGGTGATAGGAAAAAAACTCCTGATTATTTATAGACTTTGCCATAACTGAATTTAAGGGATCTCCTATTAAAAACAGGAGAAGCAAAAAGGTTATAACAAGCAGGCCCGGTTTCTTAAATCTCTTCATTTTGTTTTACTTCACTTTTTATCTTGTTCCCCACATAAAGCAAAATGCCAATATAAATTACATCTACAAACAGCAAAAAGAATCCCGGTCTTAATACGGCTTTTATACTTTCACCTATTGCGCCCAACATTTCGAAGGAGCCCATAAGGTTCACAGAAAGATACCTGTTAAAGAAGCTGGAATAGGAAACATCGGCAAACATTAAAATGGTAACAAGGGTATATATGGATAAGGGTATCCACTTAATTTTAAATATATAGAACAGTACAAAAATAAAAAACAGAGTAATCAATACTACAAGAAATCCATTGGATGCAATACCTATGAAATGATAGAACAAC
>JAAZGD010000161.1 GCA_012511395.1 Clostridiales bacterium | reverse complement strand
GATCAGAGAAATGGTAAATTTAGATGAGAGTCTGAAGCAGGAGATTTGGGGAATCAAAGGCATTGAAAAAGGTGCTGTTTCTATAGGATCTTTTTCCAGCATATCCTTTCACTGGCTTCCTGAAATAATTAAAAGGTTTCAGGAGGAGTTCCCCTATATAACTTTAAGCCTGATGGAAGGCGGAATGGATGAAATAGAAAATCTGTTTTTGGAAAAAAAGATAGACATTGCCTTCTTTTCAAGACAGAGCCATCACAGCTATGACTTTGTTCACCTGGTTAAAGATCCGTTGGTGGCTGTACTGCCTCTGAATCACAGGATGGCCGAAGCAAAGGCTTTTCCCATGAAGGATTTTCAGAAGGAGCCTTTCATATTGACTGCAAAAGGTTTTGATTACGATATAAACGGAGTATTAAAGAAGAACAGAATAGAGCCTTTAGTAAGGTTTACATGTATGGATGACCTTACTGTAATTTCCATGGTTTCAAAAGGTTTAGGCCTTTCAATTTTGCCTAAGCTGGTTTTGGGAGGACACGGTGACAAGGTGAAAGGTATACCGCTTTTACCTGAAGCATATAGAGATTTAGGAATAGCACTGCCTTCTTTAAAGGAGGCATCTCCTTCCTCAAGAAAATTTGTTGAAGTTGCTAAAAAAATAGTTAAGGAGGAATTATTATGACAGAGGGCAAAGAAGGAAACAGAGTAATGAGAGATGCAAAGGAGGAGGACTTCAGTGAAATACTAAGGCTTAATGAGGAGTCAGTACACTTTCTTTCTCCCATGGATATGGAGAAGCTCGTAAGGCTTGACAGGGAGGCTGCTTTTCACAAGGTAATTACCATAGACGATAAAGTTCGCTGCTTCTGCCTTGCTTTTCGTGAGGGAGCACCTTACGAGAGTGTAAATTACAGATGGTTTCAAGATCATTTCGATGTGTTTTTATATGTTGACAGAGTGGTGGTGGATCAGGATATTCAAAATGAAGGTCTGGGCAAGCTTATGTATGAAGAAGTCTTTAAATTTGCAAAAGCAAACAATGCTAAACGAGTTACCGCAGAAATCGATGTGGTGCCGGAAAACCCCGTTTCCCTGAAATTTCACGACCTTTACGGCTTTAAAGAGGTGGGGAGACAGGAGGTCTATAACGGCGCCAAGGTAGTTTCTCTGAGGGTGGCTGAAATTGACAATTAGCAGTGTTTACATTATAATAGCACGATGTATATGCCCCGAAAACCAAGGGGTTTTGGTCGAAAGGAGATCAAAATGACGGAGGATATTCTGCTAACCAAAGAAGGTTATGAGAAGATTGTGGAGGAACACGATGAACTTGTAACCGTTAAAAGGCCTGAAATTGCGGAACGAATAAAAGAAGCGATTTCTTATGGAGACATATCGGAAAACGCCGAGTACGATTCTGCAAAAAACGAGCAGGCTGAGCTGGAGGAAAAGATCCAGCGACTGGAAAATATGATGAGGATGGCTAAAATCATCGATGATAAGCATGTATCAGATGATGTTGTTAACGTGGGCCTCATAGTTGAGGTGAGAGAAAAAAATGCTAAAAAGTCTCAGGAGTACATCATAGTAGGTTCTGCCGAAGCAGATCCCTTCGAAGGAAAGATTTCCAATGAATCACCT
>JAAZGD010000160.1 GCA_012511395.1 Clostridiales bacterium | reverse complement strand
GGTGGCAATCAATACTGCGACTTATGTGGGAAACAGAAAGGCAGGACTTAAAGGAGCAATAGCTGCATCTCTTGGAGTAATCTTGCCTTCTTATATTGTAATAATTCTGGCTGTTACACTTTTAGATGTAATAGGAGTAAATGAATATATTGCAGGAGCCTTTACGGGAGTCAAGGCTGCAGTAAGCGGGCTTATTCTGTACTCTGCAATTAAGCTTGCAAAGAAATCTTTAAAAAACTTATATTCATGGGTTCTGTTTTTAGTCACCTTTATACTGGTGGCAGTTTTTGATGTTTCCGTAATAGCGGTAATTGTTTCCGGTATCCTCTTAGGTATTCTGTACATATATCTAAAAAGGAAGGAGGATAAAGCATAATGTCTCATTTTGCCATGTTCTACCTTTTCTTTCGAATAGGGCTTTTAGGTTTTGGCGGAGGACTTGCCATGCTCCCCCTTATTTTCCAGGGCGTTCAGGATTTCGGTTTTATGTCAAGACAGGAGTTTTCCAACCTTGTGGCTCTTTCCCAGATAACTCCGGGGCCTGTGGCTGTAAACGCTGCGACTTATGTGGGATACAATTATTCGGGCTTTCTGGGAGCCACCGTAGCTACTTTAGGTGTCACATTGCCTTCCTTTATTCTAATGTTTTTTGTGGCAAAGCTGGTTATGAAGTATTACAGCACAACTGTTGTTTCGGGAAGTTTGTGGGGCATAAGACCGGTTGTCACAGCTCTTGTTGCCTGTGCGGCTTTAATGGTGGCTGAGACATCACTTTTCAATGTGCATTTCTTTTCCATGGCTTTTTTCTCAAACCTTATGACATCGGTAAATATAATACCTGTCTTTATGTTCATAGTGTCTTTCCTTTTGATGATTAAAACTAAAATTAACCCCATATTTGTTATTATACTTATGGGTGTTGTAGGCGCTTTTACTTGTTAAATGTAATAAAGGAGAAAATTTATGAAAAAATTTGAAATTGAAATGACAGACGGTAGGGTAATGAAAGGGGAGCTTTATGAAGATTTAGCTCCTAAAACAGTGGCAAATTTTGTAGACCTTGCAGAAAAAGGTTTTTATGATGGTCTCACATTTCATAGGGTTATTCCGGGGTTTATGATCCAAGGTGGGTGCCCTCAAGGAACAGGCACAGGAGGACCCGGATATACTGTAGAGGGGGAATTCTCAGATAACGGTTTTGATAATCCCTTATGTCATGAAAGAGGAGTTATTAGCATGGCCCGCGCCATGGATCCAAACTCTGCAGGATCTCAATTTTTTATAATGGTTCACGATGCTCCTCATCTTGACGGCAGCTATGCTTCCTTCGGCAAGATTATGGAGGGGATGGAAACGGCCGATGAAATAGTGGCTGTAAAAAGGGATGACAGGGACAAGCCTGTTAAGCCTGAAAAAATTAAGAGTATTAAGATAACAGAATAGGGAATATGGTATTTCTCATTTAAGGTTCATTGGCTAAAAGGTTGACAAAAGTCTATATATTGTGTAACCTTGCTGAGTCAATCAAAAGAAGGCCTAAATATAGGTTTCTTAGAAAGGCGAGGATTAAATGAGAAAAGAATTATTGACAGTGCTTACGGTAACATTGGTGATAGCAGTAACTTTATCCTTCTATGGAATACCTGCAAGCTTTGGCCAAGATGGGGAAACACCGGTTACTGAAAAATATGTAAGGAGCCTGGAAAAGGTAAAGTGCGAGGTTGAGTATCAAGAGACGGAAGACCTTTACTGGGGTTCATCTAAAATGGAGTCTTATAGCAGAGACGGCCTAAAGGCAACAGTGACTCTGGTAGCTACCAATGGAGAAACGCTTGTTGAGGCAAGTGTAAAAGGAACTGTTATGGTCATGGAGCCTCTTCCAAGAGTTGTCCTTGTAGGTGTTAAGAACAAACCCTTAGAACAAAGGGAAGACCATTGCTATATAAATTATCAGGGTCCGGTTAAAGAAGGAACAGGTACATTTGAGCTTCCTCTTTCAGACTATAAGCTGGCTTCAAGGTTTGGCGAAAGAAACGGAGGCTTCCATTATGGAGTAGATCTTCTGGCCCCCTTAAACAGAAAAGTTACGGCTTCAGATTCAGGGACTGTTATTTATGCCGCTCATAGAAACTCCTTTGGGCTTTTAGTGATAATAGACCATGGCAATGGGTTTAATACCTACTATTCACATTTACACAGTCTTGAGGTTTCTTTAGGTCAGGATGTGGTCCAAGGTGAAGAGGTGGGGAAAGTGGGAAGGACAGGCAACGCAACTGCCACTCACCTGCATTTTGAAATCCGTAAGGACAAGGTTCCTGTAAATGTGGAAGCTTTTCTGGCTCTGTGATGGTACTTATTGAAAGGCTTGGGCAATAATAGTATAATCAATGGCAGGATTGAACCTGCCATTTGTTATATACAGAGTTTAAAACAGGGGGTTTTTATGAAAATATATAATACTCTTACAAGGAAAAAAGAAGACTTTATACCTTTAAAGGAAGGGGAAGTAAGCATTTACGTATGCGGGCCTACTGTATACAATTTTTTCCATATCGGAAATGCCAGGCCTTTCGTGGTATTTGATACTTTAAGAAGATATTTCGAATTTACAGGGTACAAGGTTAACTTCGTCCAGAACTTTACAGATGTGGATGATAAAATCATTCAAAAGGCAAAAGAGGAGGGAAAGACAGCCTCCGAAGTCGGCGAAAAATATATTTTAGAGTATTTTGAAGATGCCAAAGCTTTAAATGTGAGAGAGGCCACAGTCCATCCCAAGGTTACAGACAACATCCAGCAAATTATCGATTTCGTTAAAGGCCTTGTGGCTAAAGGCTTTGCCTATGAAGTGGAGGGCGATGTGTATTTTGATACATCCAAGGCCCCTGAGTATGGGAAGCTGAGTAGACAAAACATCGCTGAATTATCTTTGGGGTGCAGAGTAGAGGTGGGAGAAGAAAAAAGAGATCCTCTTGATTTTTCCTTGTGGAAGAGAAGGAAGGAAGCAGATGAAATAGCCTGGGATTCTCCTTGGGGCATGGGAAGGCCGGGGTGGCATATAGAGTGCTCCGCCATGAGCAAAAGGTATTTAGGAGATACCATTGATATCCATGCAGGTGGGCAGGACCTGACATTTCCACACCATGAAAATGAAATAGCCCAATCTGAAGCAGAAAACGGTGTACCTTTTGCAAGATATTGGATGCATAACGGCTATATCACCATAGATAATGAGAAGATGAGCAAGTCAAAGGGCAACTTCTTTACAGTAAGAGATATAAGGAAGGAATATGAAGGGGAAGTAATAAGATACTTTTTACTGTCTGCCCATTACAGAAGCCCTATAAATTTCAGCCATGAGCTTATGGAACAGGCAAAAAGCAGTCTTGACAGATTAAGGAATGCAAAACAGAATCTGCTATATACTATGGAAAACGGAAAAGAGCAGATTTCGAAAACGGAAGAGGAGAAGCTTCAGGCATTAGGCTCTTTTAAATCAAGGTTTATAAAAGCCATGGATGATGATTTAAATACAGCAGATGGAATAGCTGTAATATTTGAAGCTGTTTCTGTGATAAACAATGTGCTGAAGGATGGAGCTTCCGCAGAATTTGCGGAAAAGGCACTGAAAGAACTTTCCCAACTTTTGGAGGTGCTGGGATTACTAGAAAAGGATGAAGAAACCTCTCTTGATGATGAGGTTAAGAAATTGCTAGAGGAAAGGGAAGAGGCGAGGAAGCAAAAGGACTATAAAAGATCTGATGAAATAAGGGATGCCTTAAAAGAAAAAGGAATAACTGTAAAGGATACTCCCACAGGAGTACAGATTATTAAAGATTAATGGTTAAAGACATTAACACAACGGCGTTAGCCTATATAGGTGACAGTGTCTTTGAGGTTCATGTGAGAAAACATATCCTTGATAAAGGGTATGCTCATGCAGACAAGCTTCATAAGGAAGCAGTAAGATTTGTAAATGCAGAGAACCAGAGCTATGGAATAAAAACAATACTTTCACAGCTTTCAGAAAAGGAACAGGCTTTAGTTAAAAAGGCAAGAAATCATAAGAGCAGCTCTAGGCCAAAAAATGTTGACCCCGTTTCATATAAATGGGCAACAGCC
>JAAZGD010000024.1 GCA_012511395.1 Clostridiales bacterium | reverse complement strand
GTGTACGGCTTTGTTAATATGCTTAATAGAATTATAAGAGAGAGACAGCCTTCCCACGTGGTGGTAGCTTTTGATATGAAGGGGCCTACCTTCCGTCATGAAGAATTTGAGGATTATAAAGCAGGCAGAAAGAAAATGCCTATGGAGCTTTCCATGCAGCTACCTCTTTTAAAGGAAGTCCTGGAAGCTATGAACATTAGTTATTTGGAAAAAGAAGGCTATGAGGCTGATGATATTATTGGAACTCTTGTTGCTTCTTCTGAAAAAGAAGGCTACAAACCTTTAGTAGTTACAGGAGATAAAGATGAACTGCAGCTGGCCTCAGATAAAACCAGCATTGTTTTAACTAAAAAAGGTATTTCAGAATTTGAAGAGTATAACTACCATGAAATGCTTTTAAAGTATGGACTTACACCTTTACAATTCATTGATCTTAAAGGGTTAATGGGGGATAAAAGCGATAATATCCCAGGAGTTCCGGGGGTAGGTGAAAAGACTGCTACAGAGCTTTTATTAAGATTTGGCACTTTGGAAGAAGTTTTAAACAGAGCTGATGAAATAGAAAAACCTGCTTTAAGGGATAAAATATTAGAAAACAAGAATTTGGCAGTTATGAGTAAAAGACTGGCCACCATTAATAAAAACGTTCCCATAGATTATGAAATAGAAGACTTTCTCTTAAGAGAACCAAATTTAGAAAAATTAATCGGAAGCTATAAAAAGCTGGAGTTTAACAGCCTTTTGAAAAAATTGGGAGAAAGTAAAAACTTTCAGAAGGAAGAGGAGAAACCTTCGAAAGAGGAAATGACCTTTCATCATATAAGAACAAAGGGTGAGCTTATAGAAAAGAGAGAGCTTTTAGGAAAAGATTTATATATACAAGTATTTTCAGATGACAGTCACATCAAGAAACCTTTCATAGAAGGAATATTTATTAGCTCAAAGGGCAACCATCTTTATATTGAAGGTGATGAAGCCCAAAGAGAGCTTATAAGACTTATGGGAAAAGAAAAGGTAACTATATACGGCCACAGTCTTTCAAAGGATCTTTATCCATTGATGATGAACTTTGATTTTGAAGATGTATTAGTCTCTTTTGATTCAGAGGTTGCTGAATACGTTATAGATTCCAAAAGAAGTAATTATCTTTTAAACACCTTAACTCTTGATTATCTTGAAAAACAGACTCCTCCTTTTAAAGACTACTTTAAGGATGAAGGCCAGATAGACATGTTTTCAGATTTCTCAAAAAAGAATATTGAGTACGGTATTTTCTTAGAAGGAAGGGTGAGTAGCCTTAGAATTCTTCAAGAGAAAAGAGTGGAGGAAGAAGGGTTAGAAGAAGTTCTGTATGATATAGAGCTCCCTTTAATAAAGGTGTTAGCTTCAATGGAAAAGGAAGGCTTCAACGTAGACAGGAAGGTATTAGAAGAAACAGGGGAAGCCTTAAACAAGGAGCTTTCAGATTTAACTTCTAAAATTTATGAATATGCAGGTGAGGAATTTAATATTAACTCTCCAATTAAGCTTTCGGAAATTCTTTTTACTAAGCTTGAGCTTCCTTCAGGGAAGAAAACTCAAAGAGGCTTTAGCACAGGTGCTGAGGTTTTAGAGAACATAAAAGATATCCATCCCATAGTTCCTTTAATATTGGAATATAGAACTTTGGCAAAGCTAAGATCCACATATGTTGAAGGACTAATTCCATTGATAGGTGAAGGGGATATTGTCCATCCTCACTTTCAGCAGACAGTAGCTCAGACCGGAAGAATTAGCTGTACTGAGCCTAACCTTCAAAACATTCCTGTGAGACAGGAAAGGGGAAGAGAACTGAGGAAAGCTTTTGTAGCCGGGAAAAACAAAAGTTTAATGAGCGCTGACTATAGCCAGATAGAGCTTAGGATTTTAGCCCATCTATCAGATGATGAAGACTTGATTAAAGGCTTTGTTAATGATGAAGATATTCATACAAATACTGCAGCCAAGGTCCTAAAGATTCCTGTAGATAAAATTACAAAGGAACAAAGAGACAGAGCAAAGGTAGTAAACTTTGGTGTGATTTATGGTATGAGCGGTTTTGGCCTTTCAAGTGAATTGAATATTTCAAGGCCGGAAGCAGAAGAATATATAAGGCAGTACTTTGAAAGTCATAAAAAAGTTAAGGAATACCTGGGCTCTTTAGTAACAGAAGCAAGAGAAAAAGGTTACTCCTTGACCTTGTACAACCGTAAGAGAAGAATCCCCGAAGTCACTGCACAGAATTATATGGTGAGGCAGGCAGGAGAGAGACTGGCTATGAACAGCCCTATTCAAGGAAGTGCGGCAGATATTATAAAAATAGCCATGATCAATGTGTTTAATAAACTAAAAGAAGAAAACCTTGAATCACGATTAATTCTTCAAGTCCACGATGAACTTGTTATCAGAGTGGAAAAAGGTGAAGAGGAAAGGTGTGAAAAGATTCTCTGTGAAGGAATGACCCAAGCTGCTTCTTTAAAGGTGCCTTTAAAAGTGGCACTGTCAAAGGGAGAAAACTGGTATCAACTTTAAGGAGCGAGATTTATGAAAATCATTGGGATCACAGGAGGAATAGGAGCAGGTAAATCTACTGTAACAAAATACCTTGAAAGTAAGGGGTTTACAGTAATCGATGCTGATAAAATTGCCCATGATATTTACAAGGGTAATGAATCTTTGCTTGAAAAAATTAAAGAAAATTTTGGAAGGGATCTTGTAGATAAAGAGGGCAACTTAAACAGAAGAGAGCTGGCTGTAAGAGCCTTTGAGACGAAAGAGAAAAAGTTACTTCTTGAAGAATTAACACATAGAGAGATTCTGAAAAGAATTGAAGATGAGGTGAATGAAGCTGATAAATTAAAGGCCAAAGAAGTTTTTATCGATGCCATATTACTTTTTGAATCGGGCTTAAGCAATGGTTGTGATGAAGTATGGGTAGTAGATGCACCTATGGAAGAAAGGATTAAAAGAGTTTCAAAAAGAGACGACATGACAGAAGATGAAATTGCTCTAAGAATAAAAATGCAAATGTCTTCCTTTGAAATGAGAAGTAAAGCCACAAGAGTACTTGATAATAAGGGGGAAATAGAAACTCTATACACACAGATAGATAACTTGTTAGAGACTTTTTAGTATCTTGCAATAAATTTAAAAATTTGCTATAATTCATTTTGTGTTTGTTAAGATGCGGCTGTGGCGGAACTG
The DNA here is from genome assembly GCA_012511395.1 of Clostridiales bacterium. Lineage (GTDB taxonomy): Bacteria > Bacillota > Clostridia > Peptostreptococcales > Anaerovoracaceae > JAAZGD01. The sequence continues at coordinate 9,432 of JAAZGD010000024.1, read as the reverse complement.
GCAGACGCGCACGGTTGAGGGCCGTGTGAGAGATCGTGGGGGTTCAAGTCCCTTCAGCCGCACCATTTTTGGACAGCAATGAAACGCTGTCTTTTTTAGTCCTACATGAGGTTAATTTTGAGCAAGTGGTTTTTCCCAGACTTTTATAATCACGAAAGAATAGAATCTAAGGTTTTTTATAAAAAAGCCTCTTCCTTAGCTTTACCTATAGCTTTACAAATATTTGTAGCCTCTTCTTTAAACCTTGTGGACAGCCTTATGGTAGGCCATTTAGGTGAAACGGAGCTGGCGGCAGTAGGCATAGGCATTCAGCCATTTTTCATTTTCTGGATGGTTTTATTTGGATTTACAGGAGGCTGTAATACTTTCGTAGCCCAGTTCTTCGGTATTAAGGACATGAAAAACATCAGGAAGGTTATTGGCTTTGGAATAACAGTCTGCCTTATTGCAGGTGTGGCCTTCTTTATATTTGCCATGCTTTTCACTGAAAGCTTCGTATCTCTTTTTACGAAAGAAATAGCAGCTAAAGAGTTGGCATCTTCTTACATTAGAATTGGGGCACCAATTTTTCTTATGTTGCCTTTTACAGTACCTTTTCAAATGTCTTTAAGGGCAACACAACAGCCAAAAATTCCGCTAGCCATAAGCTTAGTAGCCTTTAGCACAAATACAATATTAAACTATATATTAATATTTGGACATATGGGAATGCCTCGTATGGGAGTAAGCGGCGCTGCTCTTGCTACTGTAATTGCAAGGGCTTTAGAGCTTCTTCTCGTAATAATAATGGTTTTCGGACGCAAGAATATAATTGCGGGACCTGTTAAAGAATTCCTTAAATGGAATAAGGAGCTAGCTATTAAAGTTTTCAGAAACTCTATGGCAACGACTACTAATGAAGTATCCTGGGGCCTTGGAATGACTGTGTGCAATATGGCTTACGCAAGAGCCGGCATAACTGCTTATGCTGCTGTCAGAGCATCTTTAACAATTTTTGATCTCTTTATAATGTTTGCCTTTAGCATAGGTGATGCTGCTTTGATTATTTTAGGAGAACATCTTGGCAGAGGTGAGAAACAGTATGCCATTGCAGCTTCTAAAAAGTTTGTAAAGTTGGGACTTATTACAGGTATTGTATCAGGGACTTTGCTGTTATTGACAGCAAAACCTCTATTATCTTTTTATCAGTTCTCTGACATAGGGTGGGATTATGCTTATAAAATAATAATAGTGTTTGCTCTTACCATGTGGGTAGATCTTTACGGTGCTATTATGATAACGGGAGTATTTATAGGCGGAGGAGATACGAGATTTGCCATGATAACAGAAGTGGGTACCGTTTGGCTTATTGCAGTGCCTCTAGCCTTTTTAGGTACCCTTGTATTTCATCTTCCCATATATCTTGTTATTCTTATAGTCAGACTGGAAAACTTTATAAAAGCTCTTATAGTGACAAAGCGCTGGGTTTCCTGTAAATGGGCAAACACAGTGATCAAAGGAGTTTAAGGTTTGTTTTTGTACACCTTAAGACCGAGAAGGAGACAGCCGTTTATGTAGGGAATTCCTCTTTCATTGAGAAATTCAAGGATTTCATCGCTTCCTGCTCCGGGCTGAATGACTACTGCCTTAATATCCTTTTCATATTCCTTAAGAAGATTAAGCCCTTTAACAGGGTTTATGCATAGATCTATCACATCTATATCTTCTTTAATATCGTTAATGGAAGAAAGCTCTTTACCTACAGGATAGACAGTATAGCCGTTATCATTCATTTTTTCTTTAATTTCGAAAGCGGTTTTTTCCGGGTTAAGGGTGTCCCCAAGTATGGCGAAGGTCTTTTTCGACAGTATATCTTTAAGATCCATAATGTTTCCTCCATGATTTATACTTACTACATACTTTAGTAGATATATCCAAAAATCAGGGGAATTAAACAGGGAAGGAGTAAAATTGACTGAGCATGTGAAAAGACAAAGCTTTAAAGAAGCCTTTATAGACGCAATCCCCGTGATTGTAGGGTATGTTTTCGTGGGCATAGCCTTTGGTCTTATGCTTTATGAAAACGGATTTTCCTTTTGGTGGGCAATATTATCAAGCCTCATAGTTTATGCCGGCTCTCTTCAGTTCGTGCTCATTTCATTTATGGCAACAGGTGCTTCTTTGTTGACGGTAGCTTTAACTACTCTTTCAGTTAACAGTCGCCATCTTTTTTATGGAATAACATTTCTTGATCTGTTTAAGAGGATGGGGAAGCTTAAACCATATATGATATTTACTCTTTCCGATGAAACCTACTCCTTGATGGCTATAGCTCTAAAAAAAGGAGGAAAGGACAACTCCTATTATTTTTTTGTTTCAATAATAAATCAGTCCTTTTGGATTATAGGCTCCTTTCTGGGAGGAGTAATGGGGGAGGTTATTCCCTTTAACACAGAAGGAATAGACTTTGCAATGACTGCGCTTTTTACTGTAATCTTTATTGAGCAATGGCTGTCATCAAAAAGCAAGGCGCCGGGCATTATGGGCCTTGTACTAGGTCTTGGTTTTCTTCTCATAATGAAGTCCTCGGGCTTTATTATGCCTGCTCTGGTTGCAGCCAGCATTTTACTTTTGCTTTTTGAAAAAAAGGAGGAGAAAGTTTAAACCATGGATAACCTTTCAATCCTTTCAATGCTTATAGTGGCAGGTATAATAACTTTTTTAATAAGATGGTTTCCCTTTGCTGTCTTTAAGTTGGGCAGCGACATGGGATCGGGCATCAGAACACAGGGAAAGAAACTTCCCTTTTCTGCTATTGCCATCCTGGTAATATACTGCTTAAGAAATATAAATCCTTTAGTGTTTCCTTACGGACTTCCTGAAGCCATAAGTATTTTGGCAGTAATCCTCCTTCATCTTTGGAAAAGAAACAACTTAATTTCCATAGGCTCAGGCACCGTAATTTATATGATACTGATACAGCAATTTTTCCCTTGATAAAGAGCGATAGTTTAGTTAAACTATATGGACAGGCTTATCGCTTTATGGTAACATAATTCCGTTAAAGCCGGCGTGATGGAATTGGCAGACGTGCGGGATTCAAAATCCCGTGGTGGTAACACCGTATGGGTTCGACCCCCATCGCCGGCACCAAAAAATAATTACAATTTTCAATTCCTATTGAAAATAAGGAGGATAATAATGGGCACAGCTACACAATTTTTACCACTGGTTTTACTGGTCTTCTTAATGTATTTCTTACTGATTCGTCCTCAGAAAAGAAGAGAAAAAGAAACGGCAGCCATGAGAAACAGCGTGAGAGTAGGAGATGAAGTAATAACAATCGGAGGCTTAAGGGGCAGGATTGTTAAAACCAGAGATGAGTCTTTGGTTATTGAGGTTGGTGCCGATAAATTAAAGTTTGAAATTATGCGCTGGGCAATTTCAAAAATTGAAACCAAGAGCGGAAGAGATTTTGATGAGGAGGAAGATTCGGATACAGAAGGATTCTCCCAGAAAAAAGTAATGCCCAAGAGAATGAAAAAAGTTTCAAAGGCAGCTGAGGAAGAGAAAAAAGATGAAACGTCAGAAGATGTTGAATAATTTCATACAAATTGAAAAATAGTTAATTAACCCCTGAAACATACGGCTTTCAGGGTTTTTTTTTTAAGCTAATCTTGTTAAATATCAATAAATGTAGTAAAATATTAAGGTTAACCGAAACGTTTACCTTTTTAAGAAAGGATCTTGGAGATGAGCAGTACAACAAAAAAACTGTTGGCAATTTTAGTCATAATTGTAGTTATATTCGGCTGGTGGCTCACAGCCTTTGGCCTTGGTGAGTTAAGTCCGGCAACGGAGAAAATCAAGCTGGGACTTGATATAAAAGGCGGCGTCTATGTGGTTTTGGAAGCGGAAACAGATGCTGTAGGCGATGAGCTTAATAAAATCATGGAGCAGACTCAGGCTGTCATTGAGAACAGGGTAAATCAGATGGGACTGTCTGAACCTGTGGTAACCATTGAAGGAAGAAACAGAGTAAGGGTGGAGCTTCCGGGAGCAGAAGACTCAGATGAGGCAATTTCCATGATTGGAAAGACAGCGCAGCTTGAATTTGTGTTGGCGGACGGCACCTTTGTTCTTGACGGAAGCGATATGAAAAGCGCAGGCGTCACTCAGGATTCCAAAAACGGAGGATATGCTATAGCTTTGGAGATGACAAGGGAAGGAGGCCAGAAGTTTGAGGATGCCACAAGAAAGTCGCTTCAGGGCGGAGTTCACAGCATTTATGAAGGTGTAAGCGACAGAGCTATAGTAATCCTTTTAGATAAAGAAATTATTTCCAGCCCCGTACCTTCAGAAGTTATTTCAGGCGGAAATGCCATAATTACTTCAGGAAACATCGGCGGATTTTCACTGGATTACGCTTCAAACATAGCAGCCTTAATAAGAGGCGGCGCTCTTCCCGTGGGACTTAAGGAAGTAACATCCTCAGTACAAACTGCTAAAATTGGAATAAATGCTTTGGAAAAGAGCGTATATGCAGGGATAATCGGTCTTATACTAATAATACTGATAATGTTTGTTTTTTACAGAGCCATGGGTTTGGCTGCAAATATTGCACTTTTACTGTATGTAGTAATGATTCTATGGATAATGATAGCCATGAGGGCTGTGCTTACACTGCCTGGAATTGCAGGTATCATACTGTCAGTAGGTATGGCGGTGGATGCCAACGTAGTTATTTTCTCAAGGATAAGAGAGGAAATTGTTAACGGAAAATCCATCAGGGTGGCCACTCAGCTGGGATTTAAAAGGGCTTTGTCTACAGTAATAGACTCACAGCTTACAACTTTAATAGCTGCCGTAGTCCTCTATCAGGTGGGGACCAGCTCAGTCAAAGGCTTCGCCATGACTCTTATGATAGGTATTGTAGTAAGCGTTTTTGCTGCAGTGGCAGTTACTCAGCTGTTTCTAAAAATACTCTGCGAATCCAAGAAGTTTTCAAAACCCTGGTACTACGGGGTAAAGAAGGATGGAACTTCAATCTTCAGCATGAAAAGGGAATTCACGTTTATTAATAAAAGAAAGATTTTCTACAGCGTTTCTGCGGGAATAATGATTCTTGGACTGTTAGTGGGGGGTATAAGAGGACTTAATTACGGCATAGACTTTACAGGGGGCACTATGATGCACATAGACATGGGTTCAAAGGTCTCCCAAAGTGAGGTTCAAAAATCTGTTGCCAAGTATGATCTGGATGAAGAAATAGTTTTTGCGGGAGATAAGCAGCAGGAGATCATAATAAGAACAACCAAGGCATTGGAAAACAAAGAGAGGATGGAAATAGTAAAGTCACTGTCTGATACATTTGGGATAAGTGAGGATAACGTGCTGTCTATAGAACAGTTTGGGCCTTCTGTAGGCAAAGAGCTTCAGAAAAATGCGCTCCTTGCCATTCTTATTTCAGCTCTTGGCATGTTGATTTATGTAAGTATACGGTTTGAATGGAAGTTTGGAATATCTGCGCTTTTAGGTGTAATCCACGATGCGATTATAGTCCTTGCTTTCTATGCAATATTCAATATCACTGTAAACAGCCCCTTTATAGCAGGTATTTTAACTGTGGTGGGATATTCAATAAATGACACCATAGTAGTATTTGACAGAGTGAGAGAAAATTTAAGGCTTCTTAAAAATGAAGGGCTTCAGCGCATTTTAGACTTGTCAATAAATCAAACCCTTCAAAGGTCTATTATGACTTCAGTGACTACTCTCATTGTGATGGTGCCTTTATTTATTATGTCCGGCCCTGCCATAAGGGAATTTGTAGTTCCTCTCATGGTGGGAGTAACTGTGGGCTGTATTTCATCTGTAGCCGAATGTGCGCCTTTCTACCATGATATAAACAAGCTGACAGGCGGACCGAAGTACAGAGCTAAAAAATCGAGAAAGAGAAAGAGATAGAAGAGAAAACAAAAAAAATGGGCACAAAGGAAGAATTCTTAAAGCAGATTTATGAAACAAACCCAAGCTATGACCTGGAATTTATTGGGAAAGCTTATGAAACTGCGGAAAAACTTCATCAGGGACAGGAAAGAAAGTCGGGAGAAGAGTACATCACACATCCTGCCAGCGTGGCAATAATATTAGCTGAGCTGGGCATGGATGAGGATACTATAGTTGCCGGCCTGCTTCATGATGTGGTGGAGGATACTGACTATAACCCTGAATTGTTAAAAGAGGAATTTTCCGAGGAAGTTCTTCAGTTGGTTGACGGAGTCACCAAGCTTGGAGGTATTAAATACGAAAAGAAAGAAGATATTCAAGCGGAAAACTTCAGAAAAATGTTCCTTGCCATGAGTAAGGACATAAGAGTTCTGATAATCAAGCTGGCAGACAGGCTTCACAATCTAAGGACTATTAATTATATGACACCTGAAAAGATTCAAGAGAAGTGTCAGGAAACCTTAGAAATATACGCTCCCCTGGCAAGCAGGCTGGGAATTTACACCATTAAATTTGAGCTTGAAGACATTTCCTTTAAATATTTGGAGCCAAAGGCATATGAGAATCTCGTCTCTCAGGTGGAGAGTAAAAGGGCAAAGCAGGAAGAGGTTATCTCGGAAGTTATGGAGGAAATAAGGGAAGCTCTTTCTGATATGGGAATAAACAATGAAATCAAGGGCAGATCCAAGCACCTTTACAGCATTTTCAAGAAGATGAAACAGCAGCATAAGGAGTTGGATGAAATTTTTGACTTGTCCGCCATAAGGATTATGGTGGAAACCGTAAGGGATTGCTATGCGTCTTTAGGTATAGTTCACACCTTATGGAGACCTATACCGGGGAAGTTTAAAGACTATATAGCCATGCCCAAATCCAATATGTACCAGAGCTTGCACACTACAGTAATAGGGCCTAACGGAGACCCTTTGGAAATACAGATCCGTACTTATGAGATGCATAAGATTGCGGAATTCGGTATTGCGGCCCACTGGAAGTACAAGGAGGGTATAAGCCAGGATATGGAGGAAGTTAAATTAGCCTGGCTTAGACAGACTCTTGAATGGCAAAAGGATGTGGACAGCTCAAGAGACTTTATGGAAACCCTTAAGGTTGATTTATTTGCAAGCCAGGTTTTCGTGTTCACTCCAAGAGGCGACGTAATGGAGCTTCCGGCAGGGTCCACACCTCTGGACTTTGCCTTTAAAGTTCACTCAAATGTGGGCTACAACTGCATAGGTGCCAAGGTTAACGGTAAGATGGTGCCCATTGACTATAAGCTTGAAAACGGCAATATTGTTGAAATAATTACATCCTCAACCTCTAAAGGCCCGTCTATAGATTGGCTTAAAATCGTAAAGAGCAGCAATGCAAGAAATAAGATAAGAGCTTATTTAAAGAAGGAAAACAAGTCGGACAGCATAGAAAAGGGCAAGGAGGCCATCGAAAAGTATGTTAAGAGAAAGGGCTACGATCCTCAACACGTGCTTTCAAATACTAAGCTTGTAAGGCTTACAAAGAGTTTAAACCTTTCAGGCACTGATGAGCTTTATACTCAGCTGGCCCACGGCGGAGCTTTTTTATCTAAGGCGGCCATAGCGCTGATTTCCTACTACCATGAGGAAAAGCAGGAGGAACTTAAAAAATCTGAAAACAAAATTGAAAACCTAGCCTTGGAAAAGAAAAGGCAGGACAAAAAGGAAGCTGCGGGCGTTAAGGTGGAGGGAGCAGATAATCTTTTAATTAGGTTCTCAAAGTGCTGCAACCCTGTACCGGGAGATGAAATAGTAGGTTTTATTACGAAGGGCAGAGGTATCTCCGTTCACAGAAAGGACTGTGTCAACCTGCTGTCGATGGGTGAGTCTGACAAGGGAAGGCTCATAGATGTGGAATGGGATGAAACTTATGCCAATAAGAGTTACGATGTGGACATTCACATACTGGCGGAGGACAGAAAGGGAATGTTCAGCGACCTTTCCAAAGCCTGTGAAAACATGGATGTTCATATTACGGGAGTCAACGCAAAAAGCGGTAAAAACAGGGATGTTACCAACATTTTATTGACTGTTTCAATATCGGGAACAACGGAGATGGAAAAGCTGTTAAAGAGCTTTAGAATGGTGGAAGGCGTTGCGGATGTGTACAGGGCAATAGGATAGGAGAGATTCATGAGAGCGGTAGTGCAAAGGGCAGGAAAATCCAGAGTAACAGTAAAAGGACAAGTGACAGGAGAGATAGAAAAGGGCTTTGTGGTGCTTTTAGGTGTGGGGAAAGAGGACAATGAGGAGGATGCTTTATATCTTGCAAGGAAAATAGCGAACTTGAGAATTTTTGAAGATTCCATGGGAAAAATGAATTTAAGTATAAATGAAATCGGCGGAGAAATTCTTTGTGTATCTCAGTTCACCTTGTATGCAGATACCAGGAAAGGAAATAGGCCCAGCTTTGTGGATGCAGCCTTACCTGATGATGCAAGAGCCTTGTACCATGTGTTTACAGAATTTTTAAGGCATGAAGGACTTAAGGTGGAGGAAGGTGTATTTAAGGAGGACATGAAGGTGGAGCTTATAAATGACGGACCTGTAACTATAATAATTGACAGCAGAAAGACTGATTAGGAGAAGAAAATGGAAATTAGACTGTACTTGGGACAAGGGACAGCCTGTAATACTTATCTTGTAAGGGATGAAAAAACTAAAGAGGCCTTTATGGTGGATGCAGGAAGCTACGACCATGACTTGTTTGTATTTGTAAAGGAAAAGAATTTAAATGTTAAATATCTTATTCTTACTCATGGTCACGGAGATCATATTGGGGGAGTGGAGGAATATAGAAAAGCATTTCCTCATATGAAGGTAGTGTCTTCCTTAAAGGAAAAGGAAACCCTGGAGGAACCTTCTTTGAACTACAGCAGGGAAATATGGGGAAGGCCCATAGCTGTCACTCCCGATATAACTGTAAAAGATTATGATATTCTAAAGGTGGCGGAGCTGGAGCTTTTAATACTGGAAACTCCTGGCCATACAGAGGGAGGTATTTCAATACTGTGTGAGGACGCTCTCTTTTCAGGAGACACCTTGTTTAAGCACAGTGTGGGAAGGACAGACCTTCACGGAGGAAGCATGAGTGAACTGTTAAAGTCCATCAAGGAAAAATTGTTTACTCTGCCTGATGAAACCCAGGTATTCCCCGGCCATATGGGCGTTACTACCATAGGGTATGAAAAGGAGAATAATCCTTTTGTTTGAGTTCTCCTATCCTAAAAATATTCACAGAGAAGAATTGATGGACCTTGTAAGAGCTTTTTACGGTGAGGATGAAGTTGTTCTTAAGGAAGGTCCCGAAGATTTTAGGGCTCATAAGGAAGATGTAAAAAGAAGACTGTATAAAGAGCTTTCAAACCGCCTTGAGAAGGAATTGCCCTGGGGGACATTGACGGGAGTAAGG
>JAAZGD010000159.1 GCA_012511395.1 Clostridiales bacterium | reverse complement strand
TAGTGACCCTCCGGTCTCTTAAAGAAGCTTCCCCCGTTGGGGTAGCTTACAGACTGTCTCCTGTTTCGTAACAGTGCAAGTTCCTCCATTCTTTTTGATATGTCCTCTATGTTCCCTTTTCTTAAAGCATATTCAACTCCTGTAATTATTTCTTTATTTTTTTGAAAGATGCTGGTTCTGTAGGAAAAACCGCAGTCTTCGTTACTGTATACCTTTTCCTCTTTTCCATCTCTTGTAACAGTATGAACGAAGCTTATGACTTTTCTCATTTCGGAATCATAAGCACCTGCATTCATAAAGGCGCCGCCTCCTATGGACCCAGGAATACCGCAACAAAACTCAAGTCCTGTAAGAGAGTGTTCTTTGGAAAATTGCGAAAGCTCCTTCATTAGAACAGCTGCCCCTGCCTTAATCCCTTCCCCTTCTATTTCCATCCTTTGAAAATCCCCGGATAGCTTTACCACCATTCCTTTATAGCCTTTATCAGTAAAAAGCGTGTTGGTACCTGCACCAAGAATCACAAAACTGTCATCCTTATGAGAAAGATACATAAGAACCTTTTTCAATTCCTCAATATTTTTTGGCAATACCATAAAAGCAGCAGTACCTCCCACTTTAAAGGATGTATACTCCTTCATGGGAGGTTCGGCTATTATCATTAACTCAGGCAATATTTTTTTCAAATTATCCATAATGCTTGAAGGGTTCCCTTTCTAGACTTCCTCAACGAAGTAAACAAAATCCTGATCCTCCAGGTAATTTATTATCTCACTTTTATTCCTGCCCCTTGGCACCCTTACAGTAAAGTAGATGCTGGCAGCTCCTTGAGTCATTGGCACATCCTGGCTGAGATGAACCTTACATATATTTATACCCTCTTTTGCTCCATAACTCTTAAAGTCTTTTAATGCCCCGGGGGATCTTATTTCAGCATAAAGATCTGCCATCCTTGACCTTTCATAAAAATAGCCTTCCATTCTGGGAAGCAGTGCCAGAGCCGTGAAAATCAAAACTGCCGCTAAAATGGCTCCGAAATAAAAGCCTACACCAATGGCAAGCCCTAAACAGGCTACAGCCCAAAGACCGGCAGCGGTAGTCAATCCTTTTATCCTGTGCCTTCCTGTAACTATTATGGTCCCTACTCCTAAAAATCCCACTCCTGTTATGACGGCGGCTCCCAGCCTTGATAAATCGCTGAAGGCTCCAAGATAGGTAACCACATACTGATTGGTCATCATGGCCATGCAAGCTCCCGAACAGACCAGGATATAAGTTCTAAATCCTGCCGTATGACCGTGTGTGCCCCTTTCAAGGCCTATTATTCCTGCGATTATCACACAAAGCAGAAGCCTTAATACTACTTCAGAAGCAGTTAAGACCCCGGGCTCCATTAAAATATGGCCAAAGCTTTCATGGATATCCATCTTTCTTCCTCCCTTATCCTTCTTGATTCTTTAGTTATATATTATAGCACAGGTGGTTTTGTTATGGTAGAATCACAAGTAACAGGGAGACTGTGTGCAATGGAAAACCTTCAGCTTTACAGAGAAATAAAAAAGAAGAATCTTATACTGAATAACAGAAAACCCTTTTCCAGGGAAGCAGCAGGAATTATTTCGGAGCTTGACTTTACAGAATGGATTTACTCCGTTTTCAAGTTCAGAGGCGAATCCTTATCCCTCTTCCAGATAGGGGAAATATTAAAAGGTGAAATTTCCTATAACCTTTCTCTCTCCCAGCATGTCTTAATTAATAATTTAAAGGATGTTATCTCATATCTAAAGGAAGCAGCATCCTTTGGCAATGAAGGTGATTTAAGGCTTTCCAATAAAATTTTCCAAGTGTTAACAGGTCATCAGGAAAGCCGTTTCAGAAACGACAACCCTGTAATCGTAGAGCTTTCCCACAACCCGCCCCATCCTCAAAATATCAAGGAGCAGCTGGCTATTCTTTTTAACTGGCTTATAACACAAAATAAAGCAGACAATCCCATTGAGACTGCCTGCTTGTTTCATCATAGATTTATTGAAATATATCCTTATGAAGAGGAAAACGAATCCGTGGCCCTTTGCCTTCTATACTACTTGATTATGAAGGAGGGTTATCCGCCCTTTGAAATCCTTATTACTGAAAACGAATACAACAACATGCTTTCATCATATTTCAAAGAAGGGTCCATAGAAAGCTTTTATAACAGAATCCTTAAAAGCCTTTTGGCCAGGCTTGAAATTATCATAAGCCTTACAGAAAGATATTAAAAAAGGGACATTTCCAGTCCCTCTTTAAATATTCTATACAGGGTACAGCTTAAACTCCTGATTTATTAAATCTGCATCAAGGCCTGATGCTTTCGCTTCTCTTTTTTTGAAAAACTCCTGAGCCGGCCCCGGGAATAAGGCTTGTGTCAATACATCCTCTTCCTGAATCATGTAGCCTGCTGCCTGTTTTCTTATTTCAGCAAGCTCTGGCTTTATTAAGTCTGCCGGTCTTACAGTGATTTGTTCTTCATCACCTATTACTTTTTTAACTATATCTTCTTTAATGGGCACTGTAGTTTTTCCGTACATACCCTTTACCAGCATCTTAACTTCATTGGGGACCATCTTAAACCTTTCACCTGTAACTACGTTTAAAACAGCTTGAGTACCTACTATCTGGCTTGTAGGAGTAACTAAAGGCGGATACCCTAAGTCTTCTCTGACTCTTGGCACTTCCTTTAATACTTCCTCAAACTTGTCCATGGCATTGGCCTGCTTAAGCTGGCTTACCAAGTTTGACAGCATGCCTCCCGGTATCTGATATCTTAAAGTATTAATATCTACTCCTAAAAGCTTTGGATCTAAAAGCCCTTCTTGAATATACTTATCTCTTATGGGCTTAAAGTATGCTGCAGTATCATTTAAAAGGTCCATATTCATCTCTGTATCATACCTAGTACCCCTGAAGGTCGCTACCATAGGCTCTGTAGAAGGCTGTGAGGAGCCTTCTCCAAAAGGCGATATGGCAGTATCAATAATATCTACTCCTGCTTCTGCGCCTTTTAAATAGCTCATGCTGCCCATTCCTGAAGTGGCATGGGTATGAAGCTCCAAGGGGACCTTAATAGCCGCCTTTATGCTTTTTACTAAGTCATAAGTGTTATATGGGTCTAAAAGGCCTGCCATATCTTTGATACAAATGGAATCTGCTCCCATCTGCTCCATCTCTTTTGCTAGGTTCACAAAAACTTCATTAGTATGAACCGGACTTATGGTGTAGGCCATGGCACCTTGAGCATGGCCTCCATATTTCTTTGTAGCTTTTATGGCAGCTTCCAGGTTTCTCGTATCGTTCAGGGCATCAAAAACCCTTATGATGTCAATACCGTTTGCTATGGCTTTATCTACAAACAGATCGACAACATCGTCTGCGTAATGCTTATAACCTAAGAGATTCTGTCCCCTTAAGAGCATCTGCAGGTTGGTTTTTTTAATAATCCTTCTGAAGGTCCTCAGCCTGTCCCATGGATCCTCATCAAGGAATCTTAAAGAAGCATCAAAGGTTGCCCCGCCCCACATTTCCAGAGCGTGATATCCTGCATTATCCATAGTTTCAAGAATAGGCACCATTTCTTCGGTCCTCATCCTGGTTGCGATTAAGCTTTGGTGACCATCTCTCAATCCTGTTTCTGTTATTTTAATTTTAGCCATATTTTAATACCTCATATGTTGTTTTAAGTGTTCACAAATTTTATATTATTTAAGACTTCCATGTCAATGGATAAAAGCCTTTTAATCCATGTATACATCACCTGACTTACCGCCAGTTTTTTTCACTACCCTTATATCACCTATAATCATTTTTTTGTCCATGCTTTTAACCATATCGTATATAGTTAATGCGGCTGTTGATACGCCGTGTAAAACCTCCATTTCAATTCCTGTCCTTCCAAAGGTTGAAGCCGAAACAGTAATGTTTATACAAAGGTTTTCAAAATCCGGTTCCAAATCCATGGAAACGCTGAGAATCGGAATATTGTGGCACATAGGTATTATTTCAGAGGTCCTTTTAACTGCCATTATTCCCGCCGTTTGAGCCACAGACAGAACATCGCCTTTTTTCGTATTACCTTCCACTATAGCAAGAAGAGTATCTTTACTCATGAAGATGCTGCCCTTTGCCACTGCCTCTCTTAAGGTTTCATCCTTTTCTGATACGTCCATCAATTTTGGTCTGCCTTTATTATCCATATGGGTAAATTTACTCATCCTTATCCTCCAATACTGTTCATGTTTCTCTTTGTAACTGCTTTTCCCGGGGAGATACTGTGTCTTCTCTCCTTGGAAAGAATCGCCTTTTTAATCTCTTCAATCACAGGGCTTAAGTCCCTGAAAGCCGTTTTTTCCGCTTCCTGTAAAGCTTTATTCAAATCAATTTCTTTATTTGAATGAAGACATGTCTTCAGCTTTCCGTCTGAAGTTACTCTCACCTTATTACACTTATCACAAAAGCAGCTTGATAAAGGGCTTATAAACCCTATTCTCCCTTTAGCCTGAGGATAGGTATACAACCGGGCTACTCCATCATTTATTTCCAAAGGTTTAAGCAAAGGTAACATCTTTTTAATCTCTTCATTGGATATTAAGGATCCATTAAGACTTACATTTCCGGAAAAAGGCATAAGCTCTATGAACCTGACCTCAAAGGGATGTTGAAGCGTCATCTGGACAAAATCCATAACTTCGTCTTCATTAAACCCTTTCATCACTACCACATTTATCTTTATGGGCGTAAGACCTTCCTTGACAGCTTCATTGATCCCTGCGTAAACATCCTCCAGGTTGCCTGTTCTTGTAATTTCCTTAAAACGATCATATCTTAAGGTATCAAGGCTTACATTAACTCTGTCCAACCCTGCCTCTTTAAGGTCCTTCGCATAATCCTTAAGCAAAGATCCGTTGGTGGTCATAGCCACTTCTTTAACGCCTTCTATTTCCTTCAGCTTTTTAATGAAATCTACAACGCCTCTTCTCACAAGAGGTTCCCCTCCTGTGATTCTAAACTTCGTAATTCCTAAACTGACGGCGCTTTTTGCAACAGCCAATAATTCTTCGTATCTTAAAACACTTTGATGGCCTATATCTAAAACTCCATCCTCAGGCATACAGTATTTACATCTGTAATTGCACTTGTCTGTTATGGAAAACCTTATATAATCTATCTTTCTCCCGTAGCTGTCTATCATATTCTATATCCCCTTATAATCTGTCACTTTCATTCAATATCTTTCTAAGCTGTCCTGACTTTGGCATATTGCTTCTGTCTTCAGTATTATAATGGATTACAGAAGAGAGAGCCACCGCCTTGCCTGTGCTTTCTGCCATACCTTTTACCTCGTAGTTGGATAGAGTCTTTCCCACATGAACTGCCTTTACTGTTACTATCAGCTTATCCTTTATAGTAACAGGTCTTAAGTACTTAATATCCATGCTTAAGGTGGGGATATAGGAAGTTTTTGTAACGTACCTTGCCAGCATTGAAACAGTTATATCAAAGGCCACGGCAAACATTCCCCCATGAAGAAAACCTGCTCTGTTCTTTTGCCACTCTGATAGGGGAAACCTTAAAGTTAATTCACCGGTCTCCTCATCACAGCTTACAAGTTCCGCCTTCATCATACCGTTAATGCTGTCCTTTTGGCCCACATTATTTTCTTTTAGCGCCTTTTTTATATATTCCTTCATGGTTTCCATAAAATCCTCCTCCAACACAATATCTATAGTTTTACCCCCTTATCTTATTTTTAAAATAGGGTTCAGCCTTTTTGCGATTAAAACTGCAATGACTCCTGTAATTAAATCTCCCGGGATTACCATAAGGAAGCCGTAGGTCAGTATTGCCGACACTGTAAGAGGCAGGTTTAATACTGCTTTTGCCACAAAAAGAAAATATGTAACCCCAAACAAATATATTGTTAAGACTCCAAGAAGAAATGCCATAACCATTCTTTTAAAGGACGGATACTTATCATTTTTTCTGAAAGACAGGGTTCCTGTTACAAAGCTTCCAAAAACAAAACCTATAATGTAACCGAAGGTAGGCTTGAATATGTAGGAAAAGCCTCCGCCTTCCGTAAATACAGGAATGCCGAACAATCCCAATAAAAGGTAGACCAAAGTGCTGTAAACCGCCATTTTGGGCCCTAACAGAAGGCCCGTTAGGATTACGAAGAACACTTGAAATGTAATGGGAATAAAAGGCGTGGGGATTCTGATATATGCACCTACCGTTATAAGGGCTGTAAAAAGCGGCACTAAAGTGAGCCATAATAATCTTTTACTCTCCAAGTCCTTCCATCCTCCTGACTGATACTTCCCCCGACCTTAAAATCTCCTCTCTACCGTTGTCCCTTAAAACAACAAGACCTGCTTTATCATCTATTCTTAAAGCCTTACCTGTGCCTGTAAGTTCCCCTGCTTTATAAATTGAAACCATTTCGCCTATAACCATAGACTTCTCACTGTATTTATTCATGTATTCCTTTAATGAAAGCCTGTTGTAATGATAGAAGATCTTCTTAAGCAAAATAGCCGCAAATCTGTTCTTTAAATCATTTGGCCTATTCTCATTATCAAAAATCCATCCTCCCGTTTCACATACATCCTTTGGAAAGCCTCCTTTGGGACAAGTTAAATTAACGCCTACTCCCAGGACCACATATCTGAGTCTGTTGTTTTCCAAATCCATGGATGCTTCCGTAAGGATCCCTGAAACTTTTTTCCCTTTAAAAAATATATCGTTCACCCATTTAATTGCTGCCTCTTCCCCTGTCAGCTCCTCAATGGTTTCCAATACGCAGACAGAGGCTAAGGCTGTAATAAGGGTAGCTTCTGACACCTCCATATCAGGCTTTAAAAGTACACTTAAATAAAGCCCTGTATCGGAAGGAGAGTAAAAAGACCTGCCCAGCCTGCCTTTACCTTCAAGCTGGCGCTTTGCTATTACCACAGTACCTTCCCCGTAATCACCTGTTTTCAGATAATCGTTTGTGGATTTTAATTCATCAAATATTTCTATGTGGAATAAGTCCTTATCTTTGGTTAAGTATTTTTTTATGCCTGAGGATGAAATGATATCTGTTTCCTGCTTAAGCATGTAGCCTTTATTCGTAACGCCTTCAATCAAGTAACCCTCTTCCTTCAATGCCTGAATAGCCTTCCATATCCCGTTTCTTGAAATATCAAGTAAAGAAGCCAAAGCTTCCCCCGAAACATACTCCTCTCTATTTTCCTCCAATGCCTTTAAAACCTTATCCTTGGTGTTCATTTAGATATTTTCATTTAATTGTCACCCTTATTTATTATCAGGTTGACAATCCTTTCAAATAATGGTCGGGATGACAGGATTTGAACCTGCGGCCTATTACTCCCGAAGCAATCGCGCTACCAAGCTGCGCCACATCCCGCAAAAAAGATTATAACACAAAAAAACAACCCATGGGTTGTAAATTTTTTTCTGGTGCGCGCAGAGGGACTTGAACCCCCACGGTTTCCCGCTAGCTCCTAAGGCTAGTGCGTCTGCCAATTCCGCCACGCGCGCATAATGGTGACCCTACCGGGACTCGAACCCGGGTTACCGCCGTGAAAGGGCGGTGTCTTAACCACTTGACCATAGGGCCTTATAAAAAAACCGGCGACGACCTACTTTCCCAGGCAGCTTCCCGCCAAGTATCATCAGCGCTAAAGGGCTTAACTGCTGTGTTCGGTATGGTAACAGGTGTGACCCCTTTGCTATAGTCACCGGATAAATATTTTGAAGGCATATACCTTCAAAACCGAATAATGAAGAAC
>JAAZGD010000158.1 GCA_012511395.1 Clostridiales bacterium | reverse complement strand
GGCATGGAGGGAATTATAGACTGTGCCAAAGAAAAAGCCGATCTTTTGTCCGACATGGGAATAAAAGTATTATGGGGCCCTGTCTCAGATATTTCCTTAATTCCGGGAAGTTTTATGTACCAGATGAGCCTTAATCAGGACAGTGAAGTGACAGGAGATTATGTTTTTGGGACGGTCAAGACCTTATCTGACAAGGGCGTTTCTTCTGTACTATCCCATTTCCCAGGGTATTCCGAAAATGGGGATGTAAGCAAGGGACCTATTATAGATACAAGAAGCTACAGTGAAATACAGTCCAAGGATATGGTACCTTTTAAGGAGGGAATCCTTGCAGGAGCAGATATGATTCTGGTATCACATATAAGATATGTGCAGGTAGACCATGAATATCCTGCATCCCTTTCGCCTGAATGGCACAGGATTCTCAAGGAGGAACTTAGGTATAAAGGATTGGTAATTACGGATAATTTAAGACTGAATGCAATTACAGACACATACGGACTTGCGGAGAGCGCCGTACTTGCTCTGGAAGCAGGAAACGACATGATATTTACTTTTTCCTGTGATATTCAAATACCTGCCGTTATCAACGCTGTTGAAGCAGGCAGGCTAAGTGAAAAAACTATAGATGATAAAGTCTTAAAAGTGCTTAAGTGGAAGATAAAAAGAGGGATTATATCGCCTCAATAAAAGAATCCACATCTTCTTTTACAGTGGCAAAGGAAGTGACCAGCCTAATTACAGATCTTTCCTTATCAAAGGGGCACCAGCGATAGAAGAAAAAATCCTTTTCAAGCTTGCTGACCAAAGATGTAGGAAGTATGGGAAATATTTGATTGGTAGGGGAATGGACTAAGAAGTCGTATCCCTTTTCTTTTATGCCTTCTCTTAAGAACTTTGCCATTTCGTTTGCATGTTCTGCAAGTTTAAAATAAAGACCATCCGTAAACATTTTCTCAAATTGGATTCCCAGAAGTCTGCCCTTTGCCCGCATGCCTCCTCTTTGATGCATAGTGAAACGAAAGTCCTCTTTAAGCCCGGGGTTTACTATGACTAAGGCTTCACCGAAGAGAAATCCGTTTTTAGTGCCTCCTATGTAAAAGGCATCACATAATCCAGGCAGGTCCTGTAATGTAAGATCTTTATTTTCCGAAGATGTAAGAGCGGCACCAAGCCTTGCACCGTCCATATAAAGATACATGTTATGCTCATTAAGCTTTTCTCTTAATGCCATTAATTCTTTCTTACTGTAGATTGTGCCTATTTCCGTAGACTGGGAAATATATAAAAGCTTTGGAAGAACCATATGCTCATCTTCATGCTCTATGATTGTTTCGTCTATCTCATGGGGAAGAATCTTACCATCAGTGTGGGGTACATGGATTACCTTGTGACCTGTAGCTTCAATGGCTCCCGTTTCATGGACGCATATGTGTCCTGTTTTAGGTGCCAACACTGCTTCATGAGGCCGTAAAAAAGCGGCTATTGCCGTTAAGTTTACCTGAGTCCCCCCCACCATGAAATGAATATCACTTTCAGGCGAGCCAATAAGTTCCTTAATTAAGTCTTGAGCTTCATAACAAAAATCATCCAATGAGTAACCGTCAGTGTGGGCCATGTTGGTTTCCTGAAGTCTTTTAATTATTCTGTCATGAGCCCCAACGCTATAGTCACTTCGAAAATATATCATTTGTCTTTCCTCCTTGTAAGCCGTTTTCTGTTTTATAAATATACTACTCTTTAAAAGTGGGGTTCGCAACCTTTATGGTCTTCTGGTTAAGAAGGCATTTCACAGGGTATTATAAGGGAATACCAGTCTTTTGAAAAAAGGAGGAACAGTGATGAGTACGGACACTAAAGCATATATGTGTTCAATC
>JAAZGD010000157.1 GCA_012511395.1 Clostridiales bacterium | reverse complement strand
GTCCTTATCTTCCTCTATCTCAATATCTTTCCCTAACCAGTCTATTACATTATCAATTATTCCTTTGTTTACTCTCATCTTCACTAAAGCTACGGGGCCGTCATACATGTAGACTCTTTCCACAAGATGCTTTGGTAAATCAAGTCCGTTCTTGAAGTCAGGGAGTTTGTTTACAGGCTTTCTTTTGCTGTCCTTTATTGTAATATCGGTAATCCTGTCTATTCTAAAGTGTGTAGGATTATCATATTTATCCACATTGCCTAGTAGGTAGTACCTTCCGTTTGCCACTAAAAGCTGATAAGGATTAACAAGATGCTTTGTGTCGGAGGTGGCAGTTAATTTCTTTTCTGTATCGTATTTCTTATAGAAGAATTCCACCTGTCTATTATTGGAAATAGCTTCACAAAGAATATCCACGGAATAAAACAGCTGGTTGTTGTTATGATGGTCCATATTCTTAATAGCATTTAAATGTTTTACGCTGTTTTTAAAATATACAGTTGAAAGATTTGTCAATTTTTTGGACATCTCAAGGGCATCCCCCTTTGATATATGCTTTGAGGCCATAATGATATCGATTAACACTCTCAGCTGACAGTCTTCAAATTCTCTTTCCACTAGATAAAAACCGTTGTTGTATAAAATTTCGTAACCTAAATCCCGCAAATTATCAATGTTTCTTCCCACAGCCTTCCTTTCACAGCAGGAACCGTATTCCCTCTCCATAAGATTAATAATATCCTGCTGTGTCAGAGGGTGCCGGCTGTCAGAATACTTCTTTAAAATTTCCAGGATTTGAATTATAAACAGTTTTTTAATTTGACCCGATGCCATTCCTAAAGCTCCTCTATTTCCTCCAGAAAATCAGTATATATTATGTCCATTCTATGCAATGCCCTTTGCATGATATCGTGAGACTTCCTCACATTTTCCATTACCCTTGTGTATTCCTTCACCGGTACTTTTTTCTCCCTGGTGGCTTTCATTTTCAAGGTTTCCTGCAGCTTAATCTGGTCTTCACAAAGGTCTGTAAGCCTAGCCTTTGCTATTTTAAAGGCTTCAACTATGTCCTGTTCTATTTCAGTATTTGTGTCATCTGTTTCCAGATTTAATTTTCGCAAGGCAAGAATAACCCTGCTGAAGTCCTTAATTCTGCCATCGTAATCTGCTTTTTTAAACATGGTCACAACTCTGGATTGGCTCATTACAGCCCTTTGTGCCATTTTATAGTTTTCTATTATAGTTCCGTAAAAGACTTCCAATCCTTCTCTTATTTTCTTTGTAGAGGCCATTAATCAATCTTCCTTTCATTAAACAGCTCATCTCTCCATAAAATAACCAGGCCTGAAACTGCCATTGCCATTAGCAGCACACATATAACATCCATCTTTTTTAGTCTCCTTTTGACATCAGGATATCATTTTATATGTACTGTTTATGGTACATTTCATGCTCTGAAAAGCACCACCGTAACTCCTTTATTCTCATGGATATACCTTTGAAAATCCTTTAATTGATTAGTATGGTTAAGAAATTTTTCCTTTTTGTCGCCCCAGTTTTCGCCTGACACATAATCTAAAACTATGCCTCTTAGGCTTTGGTCCTGAAGCTTTCTTATGACCGCTTCCTTAATGGCTCCTCCTTCTCCTGTGGAACCGTATCCGTGAATGAGAATGCAGGCTTTATAGCCCTCCATCTTTGCGGTGGTCATACCGTTCACCATATTCCTTAAAGCTTCAGGAACTTGGGGAGAACCTTTTTCCAAATTTATTTCCTTAACCTTTACTCTTTTCATACTAAGAATCCATAACCTGCCCAAGAATATTATAGATTATGTCCTGGTCATAGCCTTGTGCTTCCAGTTTCCTGGCCACTTTGGAGAGAAGCCTTTTATCTATTTCTTTACCTTCTATCATGGCTTTTGCCAGCTTTTCACCCCGCTCAAACTCTTCCTTGTATTCAAAAGATATGCTTTCCTCTTTGTAGAGAAGGGCTAAAGCTTTGTTAAAATCGATTTTCCCCACACCCTTTGAATAAAGCTCCAGGCAAATTCTGTTTTTGCCCTTTCCTTTATAGTAGCCTTCCCTTACGTAATTCACTGCATATTTTAAATCATCCACATAGCTTAACTCACTTAGCTTTTTTATTGTTTCCTTTACATCACTTTCATCTATTTCCTTTGATAAAAGGTGTTCCTTTACTTCTTTAACCGTATGGCTTTTGCCCCTTAAGTATTTTACCGCAATGTTAAATCCATCCAATTATAAAATCTCCTTTAATAAATCTCTGACTACTATGGAAGCTAAAGCCAAGCCGCAGGAATTAGGTACAAATGCCATGGTGCCCGGAGGATGCATTTTAATACACTCTTCCTTTGAGTATACAACCTTAAGAGATAATATTCCAAGGTCTCTTAAGCCCTTTCTTACAGACTTCGCAAGCGGACAGTATTGGGTTTCATAAATATCCGCTTCATAAAGCATCAGAGGGTTCATCCTGTTGCCCATTCCCATGGCGCTGACTATGGGGATCTTCATATTGAAGGAATCCTTGATTAAAGCAATTTTACCCTTGATGTCATCTATGGCATCTACTACATAGTCATACCCCGAAATTAATTTTTCTCTTTCCGAAAGGTCCTGGTAAAAGCAGTCATAGCTTTGGATTTTAGCTTGGGGATTTATTTTGGCAAGCCTTTCTTCCGCAGCTTTAACCTTGCTCATGCCTAATGTATCCTCGGTTGCAAATATCTGTCTGTTTAAATTTGAGGGTTCTATTATATCCTTATCTATTATTCCTATAGTGCCGATTCCCGACCTTGCCAAAGCTTCAACACAGCTGCCCCCTACTCCCCCAATAC
>JAAZGD010000003.1 GCA_012511395.1 Clostridiales bacterium | reverse complement strand
GTTAAGGGATGAGGAAAAGAAAGAGAGGAAGCATGAAGAGCCTGTCTTGAAATTATAGTTGGGCATTCACCTCCGTATAAATAATCTCCTGTTACAGGAAAGCCTTTATGTGATAGATGGACCCGGATTTGATGGGTCCTTCCTGTTTTTAAGGTAAGTTCCAAAAGGGTAAAGTTTTTTTCAAACCGTTTCAAGGTCTTAAAATGAGTTGTGGACTCAAGGCCCGAGGGAGTAACATTTCTTTTAAGGGAGGAAGGATCATCCTGACCGATGGGAAGGTCAATAATCCCTTCATCCTCTATGATAATGCCGTTAACGAGAGCAATATATTTTTTTATGGTTTTACCCTGCTCCGATGCCTTTGTAAAAGCATATTGAGCATGAGAGTTTTTAGACACAAGAACCAAGCCTGAAGTATCCATATCAAGCCTGTTAATGAATCTGATTTTAAAATTCTGACAACTTTGTTCCATATAGTGTTGGATTCCGTTGGAAAGGGTGCCAAGGGGATGGCCCTTTGTGGGATGACAAACAAGACCTGCCGGCTTGTCTATGCAGAGAAGGTCAGAATCTTCATAGATAATGGTGAAGGGAATGTTTTGTGGAAGAAAGGAGCTGTGTTCTTCGGGAAATGTCACTGTGATTACATCGCCTTCAGACAGAGGAAACCAACCTTGGGCCTGTTTTCCGTTTACCAGTACAAGGCTTTCCTCGTTTTTTAATTTGGCTCTAAGTCGTTTGGATAATGAAAACTCTTTTTTGAGAATATCCTTTACTGTTCTTCCCTCATCATCCTTTAAAATTGTCTTTTCGAATCTGCTCATATAAGTGATTCCAGTTCATGGATTAAATGGGAGAAAATAGAAAGAGCGTCTTTAACAGGTTTAATGGAGCCTGCATCCACTCCGGCAATCTTAAGAAGATTGATGGGATAATCCTTTTCTCCGGACTTTAAGAACTCCAAATATCCTTCTTTGGTCTGTAAATCTCCCCTTATGAGTTTCTCAGAAATGGCATTGGCCATAGAATAGCCTGTTGCATATTTATACACATAAAAAGCCCTGTAAAAGTGAGGAATTCTTGCCCACTCATAAGCTATAAGAGGTGTGTCCTCCAGGGCATCACCGTAATATTTACTATTTAAGCCATAGTATAATTCGTTTAAATAGGGGGCCGTTAGAATTGTGCCTTTCTGGGAAGCCTCATGAACGATCATTTCAAATTCGCTAAACATGGTTTGACGAAACAAGGTGGTGCGAAAGTCTTCAATATAAAGACTTAAGAGATATTTTCTTTCGGCTTTATCCTTTGCATTTGAAAGGAGGTACTTCATTAAAAGAACCTCATTAACAGTAGATGCCACTTCAGCCGTGAATATGCTGTGGCCGCCGTAAATAAAGCTTTGAGCCTTTCGGGTGTAGTAGCTGTGAAGGCTGTGGCCCATTTCATGAACCAGGGTGAAAACATCCTTAAGGCCCTCCCCATAGTTTAAAAGGATGTAAGGCATAGTATCATAAGAGCCGAAGCTGTAAGCCCCTGAAGTTTTACCCGGCTTTTCGTAAACATCAATCCACCTTTTGGAGATACCGCTCTTTACAATGTCCAAATATTCCCGGCCCAAGGGCTCAAGACCATTAATCATAAGCTTAACAGCCTGGTCAAAAGAATATTTATCATCCTTTGGAGTAAAAAGCTTTTGATATATATCGTACATATACATTTTTTTGCATCGCAAAACGGATTTTCTCAATTCCATGTATTTATGCATATGGGGCAGACTCTCATTGACAGCTTTAATAAGATTGTCGTAAACCTTATGATCCACATTATCCTGCATTAAAGCTAAAGCTCTTGCATCCTTATAACCTCTAAGGTCTGCCTGTATCACATTAGTCCTTACATTAAAATCGTAGGCTGCACTAAGGGTGTTCTCAAAGGCCTTATAGGGTGCATACATTTTTTCAAATGCTTCCTTTCTAACCTTTCTGTCTTTCTGCTCCATTAAGGATATATAAGTCCCGTGAGTCAGAGTCCTGGTTTTTCCATCCTTTAAAGTGACCCGGCCAAAGGTTACATCTGCATTGTTAAAGGCCGTGAAAATTTGGGAAGGGCCGTTGAGAACCTGCCCCATCCTGGCAAGGAGGTTTTCCTCCTCTTCCTTTAAAACGTGGTCCTTAAGTCTGAAAATATGGTGGAAATAATGGTCATAAATCCTCAGCTCCTCTGATTTACTCATAAAAGAAAGGATTTTGCTGTAATCTGTCTTTAACAGCTCCGGCTCAATGAATGAAATTTTTGAAGATATTTCAGAAAAAAGTACCATTGTGCTGCCATGAAGACTGACATAAGTGCTGTTTTTATTGTCTTCATCCATTTTCATTTTCGCATAAGTATACAGCTTCTCCATCTTTCTAAGAAGCTGATCTCTGTCCTTT
>JAAZGD010000156.1 GCA_012511395.1 Clostridiales bacterium | reverse complement strand
TTTATATGAGTATCTCTGTTTTCAGGTTCCTGAACCATCAAAACTTTAATCTTCACTAAAAGTCTCCTTCCAAATTGCTTTTATCCGCAAATTTCGTGTAGCGCTCCACCCAGGTCAGTTCAATTTTGTTGGTGGGCCCCGTCCTGTTTTTAGCCACATTCACTTCGCAGATTCCCGGATTTTCACTGTTTTCCTTTGTATAGTAATCGTCCCTGTAAAGGAAGATCACTATATCAGCATCCTGTTCAATAGACCCTGACTCCCTTAGGTCTGACAGAATGGGTCTGTGGTCACTTCTTTGCTCAGGGGCTCTGGAAAGCTGGGAAAGAACTATAACGGGACACTCTATCTCTCTTGCAAGCTGCTTTAAGTATCGGCAAAGAGCTGTTATTTCCTGCTGCCTGCCGTCTGATCTTCCTTCAAAAGACATGAGCTGAAGGTAGTCTATAAAAACAAGATCCAATCCTCTTTCAGCCTTCAGCCTTCTGCATTTATTTTTAATTTCCGCAACCGTTATGCCGGGGGTGTCATCTATATATATTTCGCCTCTTGATAATGTGTCGATTGCTGCGCTCATCTGTTCCCACTCGGATTTCTCCAGGTTTCCTATGGTCAGCTTCTGGGTTTCTATTCTTGCTTCCATGGAAAGCAACCTCAGCCCTATCTGTTCCTTGGTCATCTCAAGAGAAAAGAACAATACCTTTGAGCCTGCTTTTAAGGAAGCCTGCTGTGCCATATTCAAAGCAAATGCAGTTTTACCCATGGAAGGTCTTGCCGCCAGAATTATAAGCTCTGCTTTTTGAAATCCCCCAAACTCCCTATCATAATCTAAAAAGCCTGTGGGAACGCCTAATATTTTACCTCCGGATTTGGTGTTCTCATCTATCATACTTAAATTTTTATCAAGAACATCCCTAATGGAAGACACTTCTTTAGTCTGACGTGACTGAGCTATGGAAAATATTTTCTGCTCTGCAATATCTATAGCCCGAGATGCTTCAATCTTTTCTTCAAAGCTTAAATTTATTATTTCAGAGGATGCGGTAATCAACCCTCTAAGGGATGCTTTCTCGGCAACAATTTTTCCATACTCTCCTGCATTGGCAGTGGAAGGTACGTCTGATGAAAGGGAAAACACATAAGCTCTGCCGCCTACCATATCAATAGTGTTTCTCTTTTTTAACTCCTCTGTAACTGTTATGGCATCTACAGGTTTAGACTGTTTGTACAAAGTAGTTATGGCTTCATATATTTCTTTATGTATCTTGCTGTAAAAGTCTGATGCTCTTACTACTTCCATAACGCTATATAAAGCATCCTTTGAAAGCATAGCTGCTCCCAGCACAGATTTTTCTGCCTCCATGCTTTGAGGGGGAATTCTCTCTGACATCTTTTATTCTCCTTTCTTTGCTATACCATGACTTTTACATAAAGACTTCCTGTTACCTCAGGAAACAGCTTAACGGGAATTTCATATTCTCCCACCTGCTTAATGGGGGCCTCCAGAAGCATCTTCTTTTTATCTATGAGGATGTTATGTTGTTTTTTCAGTTCTTCCTGTATATCCATGGAGGTAATGGAACCAAAGAGCCTGCCCCCTTCGCCGCCCTTTGTGGTGATCACTACAACTGCCAAAGCAAGTTTCTCTTTCATAAGAAGAGCCTCTTCCTTGTCTTTGTTATACTTCTCCTCCTGAAGAGCTCTTGCCTTCTCCAGGCTTTTCATATTACCCTCTGTAGCAGGCTCTGCCAAACCTTGAGGTATTAAAAGATTTCTGGCATATCCGTCCTTCACCTTAACCACATCCCCTGCTTTTCCGGTACCCTTTATATCCTTTAAAAGTATTACAATCACTTATTCTTCCTCCTTCAAAATATCCTTCAAGGCATGAATCAGCTTTTCCGGGCTTTCATCGCTTTGACACCCTGCAGTAGTAAGATGTCCTCCTCCTCTAAGCTTCTCCATTATAACTTGTACATTTACATCACCTAAAGACCTTGCACTCATAACGGAGTAGCCTTCAGTATCCCTGGCTGCCGCATACCCTGCTTTTATTCCTTTTATTGAAATAAGCTCATCGGCTATTTGGGCGCATATAACTTGAGCATTATGGTGCTCACCGTCGCATATGGTTACTGCATTGCCTTTTTTATCGATCTGAGCCTTTAATATACTTTTCGCTCTCACCTTGTAGCTTTTCATATCTGTCTGGAAAAATCTTTTTACCATAGTTGTGTCTGCTCCCTGCTTTCTAAGCCAGGCACAGGCTTCAAATGTTCTCACACCTGTCTTCACTGAAAATCTGTTCGTATCCATGGTAATTCCCGCCAGCAGAGCTTCCGCCTCTGTTTTATCGATGCTCTTATCCCCTGCATAGCTTAGGACCTCGCATACCAGTTCCGATGTAGAGGAAGCGTAAGGCTCGATATACTGCAGGACAGGATTTAAGACCACATCCTCTGTCCTTCTGTGATGGTCTATTATGGCAATTTTTGTTGCCTCTTTAATAAGCAGAGGTTCTTCAGCAAGACTTGCTCTATGAAAGTCCACCAATATAAGGAGCGATTTCTTATCAAAGATTTCCAAGGCTTCCTTTCCCGTAAGGAAGTTATAGGATTCCGTTTCCTTTGCAGCTTCCACCATGGTTTTTAATGTTTCGTTGTACTTGTCCAAAATGATATAGGCTTCATTATAGCTGTTATCACACATTCTGAACAATCCAAGGGATGCTCCGAAAGAATCCATGTCAGGATTTTTATGCCCCATTATAAATACTTTTGAAGATTGGTTTATAAGTCCCGACAAAGCATGTCCTATTACTCTTGATCTTCCTTTATTAGTCTTCTCCACCGTCATGGACTTGCCGCCGAAGTACTCTATCCTGCTTCCCTTTTTAACGACTGCCTGATCCCCTCCTCTTCCAAGAGCCAGCTCCAGGGCAGAGCCTGCAAAGTCTTCTGTTTCCTGTAATGTTTTTCCCGAAGCTCCGATTCCAATGGAAAGGGTGGCAGGAAACTCAGTTTCCGTCTCCAGACTTCTCACATCGTCCAGAAG
>JAAZGD010000155.1 GCA_012511395.1 Clostridiales bacterium | reverse complement strand
CAATGGAGCAATGCTATTTATAATATTCATTTACCTGATTTTAAGCGATTTTTCCCCATCTTCAGTAAGAGCTTTTTTAATGATTTTCATTCACATATTTTCCAGACTGTTTTATTTCAGGTTTGATCTTTTAAGCGCTACACTTTTTTCAATGGCGGCTGTGCTTATCTTCAGGCCCTTCATGATTTTTAATGCAGGGTTTCAACTGTCATATATGGCCCTTGTTTCAATATCTTTTTTTGTTCCTGTCATAAAAGAGTTTATAAAAATTCCGGCTGTTTCGTATTTTGCTCCTTTCATAGGCGTGCAGGCAGGTCTTGCTCCTGTGATATGTTACCATTTCAATTACATATCATACTTTTCAATACTTGCAAATATCCCTTCAGTTTTTTTAACGGGCATTATTCTTCCCTGCCTTCTGATAAAAATGCCCTTATCATATTTACCCTTTGATTTGTTAAACCGAGAATTATCGTCTGTTACAGGTGTGCTTTTGGATTGGCTAATTAAAGTTAATGATTTCTTTTATGTGGAGGGCAAAACTTATGTTTTAATCAAAAGCCCCCATGTTCTATTTTTGATTTTTATTATGGCTCTTTCATTCTTTGTGGCTTCCGAAGGCTTCAGGATTATGGTTCTTCGGAAAAATTACAAGATGATTTTAAAGGTTGCAGCAGTTACGGTTGTGGGCTTTTCCTTGGCAGCTTTTTCTGTCGAGAATTCATTTTCAAAGGCAAATATAGTTTTTGTGGATGTAGGCCAGGGTGACTGCCTGTGCATAAGGACTGATTCCAATAAAATTCTGATGATAGATTCAGGCGGCAGTGAATCCTATGATGTGGGAGAGAAGATACTTTTTCCCTTTCTTCTAAAAAATTACGGGCCTTATCTTGATGCAGTATGTATCACTCATCTTCATCAGGACCACTATGGAGGCTTTAAGAGCTTAAGCAAAGAGGTTAAAACGGGGAAGCTGATCCTCTACGAAGGTTATAAAGACCGTGAAGAAGAAATAATTAAAGAGACGGGCATGGGAAAAGACAAGCTTTTGTATGTGGAGGATAAGGATGTTGTTCACCTTTGGGATGAGGTTAAGCTCACTGTGCTTAATCCTGTTTCATGGAAGGGGGGTGAAAGGAAAGAGTCAGATGAAAACCTTATGTCTTTAGTGGTTATGGTGGAGATTAAAGGGCTTAAGATACTGATGACAGGTGATATAGATGAGGAAGGGGAGAAGGATATAATTAAAAGAAATAGGGAAAGGCTCGCCTGTGATATACTGAAGGTGCCTCATCACGGATCTAAATACAGTACCTGCCAAGAATTTTTAAAGGCTACATCGCCTAAGGTTGCAGTTATCCAGGTGGGAAAGAACAATTTCGGCCATCCCTCCTCTCAAGTCATTGAAAGATGCCTTGGAGAAGGTATAATTGTTTTTAGAAACGATAAAAACGGGGCAATCGCCATAGGAGAAAGAAGAGGCAAAAGAGGAGAGTTATGGATAAAGACCATGCTTTCAAAAGATTCAACAGGGAATTAAAGGAAGACAGACTGCCCCGTCTGCTGCTTTTATATGGAGAAGAGCAGCTTCAGGTGGATTGGGCAGTAAAAGAAATAGTAAATAAATATGTAAATAGCGCAAGCCACAGTTTGGATGTAAATACCTTCGAGGGGCTGCCTGACATAGGGGAGCTTGTGGAAGCCTGTGAAACCCTTACGATGCTTTCCGAAAAAAGAGTGGTGGTGGTAGCTGACAGCCACATCTTTAAAGGTGCTTCCCAAGGGGCAGATGAAGCATATATGGAGAAGCTTTTTTCTTATTTAACCAATATACCGGAAACAACTGTTTTGGTCTTTAAGGAGAGAGAAGTCGATGCTAGGTTAAAGAGCTATAAAACAGCGGCTGCTCTGGGAGGAGTTTACGACTTTAAAAGATTTTCGGAAAGAGATGATACGGAGCTTCTAAAAGGGTTCATCAGAAATCGGTTCAAGAGGCTTCAAAAAAATGTCGATGAGGGAATGGTTAATCTGATAATTCAAGTATCAGGATATTTTAATCAAAACTCTCTTTATAATCTCTACAACCTAGAAAAGGATATTGAAAAGATTGCTGCCCATTCAGGCGACAAAGACCCTGAGCCTTGTGATGTGAGGGCTACCCTGAAGGGGGATTTGGAGGCCTATATTTTTTCTTTTGTAGAGGCCTTGGGAAAGGAAGACAGGAAGCAGGCACTTCTGATTTATTCCAATATGTCAGAAAGGGGAGAAAGCTTCTATATGATACTGTCCCTT
>JAAZGD010000002.1 GCA_012511395.1 Clostridiales bacterium | reverse complement strand
AGTGAATGATGTTCCCTGACTTGTCCACCGCTATGAGACCGTCTGCCATATGTGAAAGCACAGCCTCCAGCTTGTTCTTTTCACTGTTAATCAAGGACAGGGTTTCGTTCAGTTTAATCCTTAGAAGATTAAACATCTGGGCTAAATCTCCAATTTCATCCTTGGACTTTATCTTAACCTCCCTGCTGAAATCTCCTTCCGCCATTCGTTCTGCCATGTCGGTTACATGGTTTATGGGTTCTGTAATGCTTCTTGCTATGAGGAATCCCAGCACCAAAGTGACCAGCAAGGCTATGGCCATAGCCTTCAAGAATATTTCTCTGAAGTTTTTAATGGCATCCTCCACGGAGCTTAAGTCAGCTCTTATATACACCACTCCCGTAGCTTCAGCTCCTTTGATGGGATACACCTTATTCAACACAGGAATAGGTCCTTCTTCAGTATTTAAAACGCTGTCCTTTTCCCCTTCCTCACCTGAAAGGCCTTTTAGAATCAGGTTTTCATCAAGAAGTGAAAGGGCGCTTAACCCCTCATAGTAATTTGTGGCGGCTACAATATTAAAGTTCTCATCTATTACGAAGATCTCTTCCTTTAAGGTCTCCCCCCACAAATCTACACTTTTTTGAGCTTCTTCCCGGTGACTGTTTAAGTCTGAAAGCTCTGAAAGGGAAGAAAGAAGGGTTCCCTTATTAATGGTGGTGGAAATTCTTTCAGAAGTAGTTTCTCGCAGATATTTTCCTGTTTCAGACATTATAAACACGCCTATGATGGTAACAGCGATAAATACCAAAAGGCAGTAAATAAGAACTATTCTCAGTCTTATGCTTCTTGTTCTTTGAATCATTTTTTTATCTATGCATTATGAAAATAATATCCTATACCTCTTTTAGTCATAACATAGGTAGGTTCTGCCGGATCGTTTTCCAGTTTCTCTCTCAATCTTCTTACAGTAACATCCACTGTTCTCACATCTCCGAAGTACTCATATCCCCATACCTCTAAAAGAAGCTGTTCCCTTGAAAAGACCTTGTTCTCCCGCTCAGCCAAATACCTTAACAGTTCAAATTCCCTTAAGGTCAGCTCTAAGGGCTTTCCATCCTTTCTGATCTCATACTTGTTCATGTCAATTTCCAGATTCTTATAGCTCTTAACGGGCACTTCTTCACTATCCTTCAGATCCGCTGTATCATACCTTCTGATATTAGCCTTTACCCTTGCAAGAAGCTCTCTCATACCGAAGGGCTTCGTAATATAGTCATCAGCTCCCAGCTCCAACCCCAGGACTTTGTCCACCTCTTCTTCCTTTGCTGTTACCATAAGGATGGGCACCTGATTTTTTTCTCTTGTCCTTTTCAAAACCTCGAAACCGTCCAGTTTGGGCAGCATCACGTCAAGAAGAACCAGGTCCGGTTCCCATTTCATAATCAGCTCAAAGCCTTCCTCACCGTCGTAGGCAACATTTACTAAAAACCCGTCTTTTTCCAGGTTAAACTTAATTATGTCCGATATGGGTTTTTCATCTTCTACTATAAGGATTCTTTTCTTTTCCATAGCTTAACCTCATTTCACAGCTAAAAGCCTATTAAAGAAACTCAAAAGGATTCTTGGCAACGCCTAATACTCTAACCTCGAAATGTAGATGTGATCCTGTACTTCTTCCGGTGCTTCCCACATCTGCAATATGCTGACCTTGATAGACCTGCTCTCCCACTGAAACATGAAGCTTGCTGCAGTGGCCATATACAGTAACAAGATTCCCGCCATGATCTATTTCCACGCAATAACCCAGTTCACCGTTATAACCTGCCATAATAACCGTGCCTCCGTCTGCCGCCCTTATTTTTGTCCCCACAGGAGCTGCCATATCAATCCCCGCATGAAGCCTGCCCCATCTTGTTCCAAATCTGGAGGTTAAAGTATAGTTTGTAACAGGGTAGATAAAGGTGCCTGTGCCCTTTAATGGCGGCGGCGGTTTTGTACCTACAAGAACTACAGCCTGCCTGGGTTCTGAAATAAGTCGTTCCTCCAAAACCTTCTTGGCTGTTTCCTTGCCGTTGTTCCTTACAATCTTGGCAACAATCTCTCTTTCCCCTTCTTTGCCCTGGACCTTTGTAGTAAGCTCGCCTTCCCAAACGCTTGAATCGTCCTGGTAGGTGGTGGCATAAGGAATATATTCAATATATCTTGTAACTTCAACAGTCTGAACCTTAACCATGGGATCAGCCTCAGTCAGATACATTATCTCCCCTATCTCAAGCTGCCGCACATTCATGTCAGGGTTTGAAGCCATTAATTGATTCACTGTAATATTATATTTTTGAGCCACAGACACTGCTGTTTCCCCCGGTTCTACAGTATGAGTTTCCGTTCTTTTTCCCCCTGTAAGGATTTTATTGGCAATATCATCCACAGTCTCTATCCCGCCCAGCCTTGTATCCACTTCCTTAATTTCGATGGTCTCTGCAAAGCCTACACTTTCATATTCTGTGTCCTTGCTGGTGGAAAGATAATTATTCAACACTGTGTTCAAGGATCTTTCCGCATCTTCTCTTGTATTAAGCACACCCACCCTTATGCCTTCAATATATATGGCATTTCCTTTAGAGGGCAGGTCTCTCATATATGTTAATTTTCTTAAGGCTCTTTCCTGATTGTCCACATCCCTTCCCATTATGAAAACTCTTTTAAAGGAAATGTGCTTATTTTTATCTATGGTGATCATAGCTTCATGTTCTTTTGAAAGCTGTTCGTTTACTATGTCTACCAGGGCCAACAGATCCTCCTGATTCTTCACCACTCCGATTACTCTTTTGTTGTAGGAGTATTCGTATCCTGTTACATAGTTAAAGAAGCTTAAGGTGAGAATTATTACAATAATCACACCTGTCAAGACGCCAAAGAGCACCTCTTTATGCCTGTCCGTCAGCAGTCTTATTCTGTAGGCTCTGTATGACATGGCTTCTGTTATAGCTTCTATAATATCGTCTATTCTGTCGTTTTTAGATGAAATGCTGTCTATAATCAAAGCCATTCTGTTGGAAATGACTGCTTTTCTGCTTATTAATTCATGTTTTATTCTAACAGGTATCAGCACCCTTTTTTTAAGGTAACAGCTGACCCTTCTTCCTATTCTGTCTGACAAGCTTCCCGGATTCCTGGGTGGAACTTTTTTTCTGTCCTTTATGTCAAGTCCCTGATTTGCCAGAATTATGTCTTCTCTCTTCTTTAAATAGGCCTCTCTCTCTTCTTTGCAAATCCCGTTATGGTTCTGGGTTTCAGCCTTTCTTTCTTCCTTGGGAAGGGTCCTAAGGTAAGCGTCATGGTTTTTAGCCCTTGCCTTTTTCAACGCTTTTTCTTCCAACATTCTTTCTCTTGCGGCAACACAATCTACATAAGCTTTTTCTAGGACTGTATATTCTTCAGTTTTTGCTTTTCTCCTTGCAAAGGTTTCCGCTATGCGAAGCTCCCTGAACCTGGCCCTTTCCTTTGCTTTTTGAAACTCCCTTTCTATTATTCTGGCTTTTCGTTCCTGTATAGCCTTTCTTCTGTTATCCTTATCAACCCTGTCCTTTTTCTTGTTTTCGCTTATTTTTAAGCGGGCATCTCTGACAGACTGTTTTTCCTTTTGCTTCTGTTGCTCCTCTTTTTCATAGTATTTCTTATCAGTCATGGCAAAGCGGGCATCTCTGTATCTTTTTAATCTATTTGGAAGAGACCGTTCTCTTCTCTTTTCCTTTTCTCTCTTTTTTTCTTCTTTAATCTTCTCCTTTAATTCCTTCTTTTCTCTCTCTTTCTTTTTCTTATGGTCTTCTTCCTCTTTCTTCAGCTGCTCCTTTTCATCCTGCTTAAGGAGTCTTGCCAGGTCCTGTTCCTGTCTCTTCCTGGTTCTCTCCTCTTCTTCCTTCAGCCTTTGGACTTCCCTCTCATACTTTTCCTCGCCTTCTCTCGTAGTTCTCTCCATCTTTTTAAGAAAACGACTGTCCTGGGCCTCCTGCCTCTTTAAAGCCTTGCCTTCTCTTTGAAATATCTTAATATCCGAGTCATCTGAAGGCTCATTTACTATTTCAGGCACAATAATCCCCTGGGATTTCTTCTTCAGCCTAAGCTCCAACAAAGCTTTAGCATCTTCTCTGGATAATGCTTCATAGCTTGGATATTCTTCTTTTACCTTTTGTTCTTTCTTGTTATCTGTTTTGTTGCTTTTTTCGTCTTTTTTATTTCTAAAACTCATGTGCCTATGCTCTCCGATGACTTATAGTTTATTTTTACAAATCCTGTATTTGTTCTCTGCATTTACAAGGCATGCCTTGTTCAGTCACCCCTGTGTCTTTACAACTTTCACAATTATATTTCACATCGGTGTAACCTAATGGAAATCCTGCTTCAGTCAAAAGATATGCTCTGTCCTCATTTTTTCTGTTTAAACGTTCTTTTAACTTTTTCTGTTCTTCTATATTCCCCGTCAAAGCTTCCCTGCTAAACCTCATATACAGATCCGCTATTTCCTCATCTATTGTTTTAATCCCGGGAGATCTCCTGTACACTTCTTCTTTTCTTTCATCAGCTTCAAACTTATTCTTTTCCCGAAGCTTTGCGTAGCGATCCTTGAAGCTTCCTCTTTCCTCTTTTCCCAATTTCTCAAGAACACCTTCTCTCTTCTCTCTCCTATTTTCGAGAACTTGATTTATGTAATTGAGATTGGGATTGGGGATCCCCGTAGTTTTACCACAGGCATCAAGTATTTCATCCATTAAAAAACCTTCATCAAACCACTTGTCCATCATTGTTCTTTCAGCTTCTGTAGGGAACCTGGAAAAGCCCAAGGCTTTAAATATTCTTTTGTGTTTTTGATTTGACAGCTCCCTTTTCTCAAGATGCTCTTCTATCTCTTTAGTAGTAAAAAGACCGTAATCTGCCCATTCCCTTATTATGGCTTCCACATAATTTGTTCCCGGACTTGACTTGTTTTTTCCCGCATGGGTATATCCATATATAATGGCTTCAGGTGTCATATTATAATCCTTGATCCAGGATGAAATCTCAAGAGCCTCCTTGCTTGAAAGAGGTCTTTTCGTCACCCTTTCAATCATGATGAACATTTCATTTATCTTCTCATCAAAAGGAGCCCTTTCCGTCTTTTCCACCGGGGATAATCTATCTTCTATCTCTATAACACCTGTCTCCTGCCAGTAATATAAAGCTTCCTTTATGTAGGTTACAGGTAAGGCAAGATTGTTTGCCGTTTCTTCTATATCCACACCTTTGCCCAGCTGACTCTCCATAAGAAAATACAGATAGATTCTTACAAATCCGGAAGGTGCATCCT
>JAAZGD010000154.1 GCA_012511395.1 Clostridiales bacterium | reverse complement strand
TCTCTGTCCTTTAAAAGCATAAGAAGATTTTCTTTGGATTTTGTAAAGAAACCTTTGTGGTTTTCCATGGCATCTGCCATTTTTTTAACTTCCTCAAAATCCTTTTTAAAGGCAGCCATAGAAGGATAAATCTTTTTAAGATTCCATGTATAATCTTGTATCACATCAGCCATACAATAAGGCCTCCTATCATTTACATTAAAAGAATGCTAATGTATAATTTACCTATTATATCACGGGGAAAAGGTAATTGTCATATGGATAGACGACCTATAGGCTTTTTTGATTCAGGACTTGGAGGGTTGACCTGCATTCCTCATATGAGCGAACTTCTTAAAACAGAAAGCATTATTTATTTTGGAGATACTGCAAGAACCCCCTATGGCTCAAAATCTGTAAAAACCATTAAAACATTTGCAGACCAGGCAGCCGGTTTTTTAGTAGAAAACCATGTGAAGATGATAGTTATTGCCTGCAACACAGTCAGCGCTACATGCCTTTCCGATCTATCAAAAAAATATCCTGAAATACCCATAGTAGGAATTATCGAGCCTGCCTGCAAAGAGGCTGTATTATCTTCCGTTCAGGATACAAGGCTTGGAATAATCGGGACAAAGGTTACGGTGGACAGTCTGGTTTATGAAAAAACGATTCATGAAAGCAATGAAGATCTGCCTGTTTTTCAAAAGGCCTGTCCTGCTTTTGTGCCCCTCATAGAAGAAGGAATCATAAACAATGATATAATGGATTTAACCATTCATTACTATCTTGATGATTTCATAATGGAGAACAGAATCGACACTTTGATATTAGGCTGTACCCACTATCCTTTAATACGGTCAAGGATAGAAAGGGCGTTCCCCGATCTTAAGATAATAGATCCCAGCAGAGTTATTGTGAAGAGGATAAGTGAAATACTGAAAGAAAAGGATCTTTTGTCAAAAGGACCTGCCTCAGAAAACAGATTTTATGCTTCCGATTTATCTACAGGGTTTACCAACATGATAGACCTGATATTTAAAGGAACCGGGGCTTCAGTGCTCTTTAAGAACCTGGAGCTGTAATTAAATCTTCAGGAGGATTAATTAAGAAGATGGATTTAGTAAAATTGCTTGAATACCTTGGCCTTGAAGAACCTTTAGAATTTCAATATTTTGAAAATATTTCTGAACTTATGGAGATGAAGGAAGATGTTTCCCCGGAGGCTCTATACAGTCTGGTGAAGGAAATTCCAAAGGAAAGCCTGGCTGAGCTGGTGGACAGTTACTTTCTCGATATACAGGAAGCCTGTCCTGATACTGAAGCCGATATATATACATTGCTGGAGCTTCTTAAAAAGGTGCTGACAAGCTTATTATTAAATGCAGAGACCGATACTGAAATTGCTTACTTTGCCGATGAGCTTTTGCGGTTTAAGGAGTGGTATGTACAAGACTCTCTGGTCACCGTAACCCATAAAAAAAGGGGTGAGTCCAAGGAAATGACAGTTCTGGAAGCTTTAACTGTTTCAAGGTTGGAAAAGCTGGGTGAAGATGAGTTTGACTATGATTTTACTCAGACAACGGATTATTCCTTTGATGATAACATGCTTACTTATGTGGTTACCGATACTTATGACGATGATGATGAGGATGGGTATGACGAAGAAGCCACCTATGATGACGGGGATTTTGACTACTATAATGAAGATGATTAAAAACGACGGGAAAGGATTCGGCTAAAAGACGTGAAGAACAATAACATAATAAGAACAGAGGCACAGGAGTACAGAATTGGCATAATTGCAGCACTTTCCTGTGCTGTTCTATGGGGTTTTCTGCCTATTTACTGGCAGGCCTTAAGACCTATAGATTCCTTTGTGATAATTTACTACAGAATATTTCTGGTGGCTCTGGTTTGCTTTTTAATAGCATTGAAACTTTATGGTTTAAAGGGAATAATAGAGCCTTTGAAGGATAAGAGAATCGTTTTAAGGTATTTTACAGCAGGTATAGTTATAACCTTGAACTGGTCTTTATATATTTGGGCAGTAAATGCAGATTTCGTAATTCACACTGCAATAGGCTATTATATTGAACCATTGTTCGTATGTGTTTTCGGAATCCTTCTTTTTAAAGAGAAGCTGACAGGATATAAAAAGATTGCCATACTCATGGCTTTGATAGGACTTATAGTGCTTCTCATCCATTTCAGACAGCTTCCCTTTATCGCCATGGGTATTGCCATGACCTTTGCAACCTATGCGGCCATAAAGAAGGGGAACAGGTTTGACGCAGTGCTTTCACTTCTGTATGAAACGATGTTTTTGGCACCGCCTGCTTTAATTGTAGTAATTGTTTTAGAGTGCCAAGGGAAGGGGGCCTTTCATCTGGCTGCTCCCTATCAGTTAGTTATGCTGTTTTTAATCGGAATGATGACAGCTGTGCCTCTTGGTCTTTTTGCTATGGGTGCAAACAGACTGCCCCTTGTTACTTTGGGCATTATAGAGTACATCTCACCGTCCATCACCTTGATTATAGGGATATTTATGTTTAAAGAGCCTTTCGATTTAGGCCAGTTTTTAGCTTTTTGTATTATATGGATAGGCCTGGTATTCTTTACAATAGGTGAGATGAAGGAGGCAAGACAGCTTAAAGATGACAAGTAAAAAAGGGCTTTCTGTATTCGCTGTAGCCTTTATGACAGTGAGCACAATCATGGGGGCAGGGTTTGCTTCAGGAAGAGAAATATGGCAGTTTTTTGGTGTGTTCGGCAGTGACGGCTATAAGGGCGCCATACTTTCCGGATCGATATTTATCTTTGTTACCTACATGACAGTTACCATAACAAAATATATTAATACAAATGATATAGGCATGGTGGTAATGCCGGGAAACAACAAGGTCCTGAAAAAGCTGACAGGACACTTTATGGCCCTGATACTTTATACTGTATTAGTTATGATGAGTGCGGCATGCGGTGCTTTTTTTTATCAGCAGTACGGACTGCCAAGGTTTGTAGGAGGTCTTATACTTGTTATACTTGTTATAATTACGGTAACAGGAGGCTTCCAACGAATAAGCGGTATATTGAAGTACATTGTACCCTTGCTTATAATAACAGTGGTGGCAGTATCATGTTATATACTTATAACGCCCTTGAAGGAAACCTCCTTTAAAATGACTGTGGTACCGTCTCCTTTGGCACCCAACTATTATATAGCGGCAGTTTTATATGTTTGCCTTGTTATTCTTGCCGCTATTCCCATAATGGCTACGGCCACGCTATATGCCAAAAATCATAAAACTGCTTTAAGGGGTACGACTTTGGGGGCAGTAATTTTCACCTTGTTAATTCTTTTGATGATTTACATTATTCAAATGGATCCTGAGTTTAGCCA
The DNA here is from genome assembly GCA_012511395.1 of Clostridiales bacterium. Classification (GTDB taxonomy): domain Bacteria; phylum Bacillota; class Clostridia; order Peptostreptococcales; family Anaerovoracaceae; genus JAAZGD01. The sequence continues at coordinate 1,291 of JAAZGD010000154.1, read as the reverse complement.
GGCTATGGATATGCCTATGTTGGGATATGCAAAAAGAACTTCAAACCTTGCAAACACCCTTTACGGTTTGCCTTTGCTTTTGGCAATATACGGATCTGCAACTACAAATTATTATGCTGTTACCACCCGGTTTAAAGAAGGGCCCTACAAGAAGCTTGTGACAGTTTTAGTTGCGCTTTCGGCTTTTGGAGCAGGCCTTTTTGGTTTTACAAATGTAGTCAAGTATATGTTGCCCGTTGAGGGCGCCTTGGGAGTTATTATTTTTATAATGCTTTTAATACACTTTATAGGCATAAAAGGGGAGAGGGCATCATGAGTAAAAAACAGTTGTTTTCAAACCTTCACGGTCATGACAGACTGGCCTTTGCTCATCCTTTGAAAAGAGTGACAGGAGGCCAAGGAGGAGAAGTGGTGCTGGTAAGAGGTTCCTTTAAAAATGCATTAATCGACTGCGGTATGGCATATTGTCATGAAAATACTATAAAGAATATTGAAGAAGAGCTTTCGGGAAAAGGTCTGGATTACATTATTCTCACCCACACCCATTATGACCATGTGGGGGCCCTCCCCTATATAAGGAAAAGGTACAAGGATGCTGTTGTTTTGGGCAACAGCCACAGCGAAAAGGTTCTGAACAAGGAAAGCGCAATAAGAGTAATAAGGGAGCTTTCGGAAAAGGCACAGGAAATCTACAGCGAGAAAAGAGAACCGATTATTACAGAAGGTCTTAAGGTGGATAAGGTTGTGAAGGACATGGATATAATAGAGCTGGGAGATCGGAATATTATAATCTACGAAACTCCCGGTCACACATCCTGCAGCATAAGCCTCTTTATATTGCCTGAAAAAATTCTGCTGGCATCGGAATCTACAGGAATACTCATAGATGAAAATACAGTTCATACGGCTATTTTAAAATCTCATAAAGACAGCATCAAGTCGGCCATTCGGCTTAAAGGCCTTAAGGCAAATACTATAGTGTTGCCTCATTACGGTGTTTTGCCACGGTATTTTCACGAAGATTACTGGAAGCTGTTCTTTAAGGAATCGGAGGATAAAAAGAACTATATTCTCAATCTTGCAAAAGAGGGTTATAGCGACGAGGAAATACTCAAGGATTACATTTCAAAATTCTGGGATGATGAAAGAGAGCAGGAACAACCTAAAGTAGCCTTTATATTAAATGCAAAAAGCATTATTTCAGTAGTACTCAAAGAGTATCAATAGTTTTTCCATTTACTGACAAGTAAGAATATGGTAAAATTATAAGAGGTTTATAAAGGAGTTAAGG
>JAAZGD010000153.1 GCA_012511395.1 Clostridiales bacterium | reverse complement strand
CCTTGGAAGTGCTTGCAAACACATTGACGCCGGGCCCTGAAGCAGAGGTAACAAAAGCTGTTCTGGCTTCCATATGGGCAAGGCTTGAAGCAGGAAATGACTGGAAAATGGTAAGCACGGACAAGGGAGTAGAGCCCATAAAGAGCAAAGAGGACTGGGCAGTATCACTAAAAAGTATTTTTCAGTCTTCCTCTGAAGAAGGCTATGTTAAGCCAAAAAGAGAGTCAGATTTTACTTACGAGGATTATTTAACCGTATTTCTGGCTGTTCAGAACAGAAATACTCAGCTGCTAAGAACAATGGATCTAATGGAATTGAACATCTGTTGCTATGAAGGTCCCGACTTCTCAATTAAGGATTGCTGTACAGGTTTTTCCTACTTCATATGGCTGGGAGGCAAATCATTTGAAGGTAAAGAGATATACTAAAGGTGGCTCCTTAACGGTAGAGGTGGCAATAATCCTCCCTCTTGTCATACTGTCTGTTATGACCATAGCCTTCATAATGAGAGTTCACCTTTATCAGCTTCAGGCAGAGATTATTTTAATTGATGAAGCCCAAAGAATATCTGTAGAAGCCTATGACAAGCAGGATAAAGGCTTTGAGATATACCATTACTTAAGTCTTGCAAACAGGATTAAAAAAAGATCAAGGGATGAAACTCACCTTGAGGAACCGGTTAAATTACTCTCTCTAAATTACATGTTCCCTCAGGATGGCCTTACGAATCTTATAGAAATAAACAGCAGCTATAATACTGACATTCCATTTCCCTACTATAAAGAACTCCTGGAGGAAACGGAATCAAAAGTGCTCTTCAGGCCCTTTGTAGGCCACAGTCTAAAGGATACCTTTTTCAAAGAAGAAGAAACAGAGGATTTAATCGTATGGGTATTTCCAAGGGCAGGTGAAAAGTATCATCTTGAGGACTGTACCTATATACAGGTCTATGCAAGGAAGACGGAACTGACAAAAGATATTAAAAATGCATACAGTCCATGTCCCTTATGTAAACCCTCTAAGGATGAAAAAGCAGTATTCATCTTCCCAAAATCGGGAACAGTTTATCATTTAGAGGGTTGCTATTTGGTTGACAGATATGTAATACCCATGTACCTGGAAGAGGCTATTAATGAAGGATATACACCTTGTAAAAAATGTATGGGAGGAAAAGGAATTGATTAAGGAAAGCTACGAAAAAGGAGTTTTCAGGGACTTTGAGCTAAAGGTGCTTTTATCAGGAGCCCCGGATGTTTTTCTGCCTCCCAGAGTGTTATCCATGAAAGACAGGGATTTGATTTTTTATGAAACTCAATCCTTTACACCACTATCTGATATTAATTTCAATAATATATTCGAACCTCTCTCCATACTTTTAAAGCTTGTGGCCATAGTTAGAGAAGTAGATTGCTACATGCTTTATCCTGAAAGAGTCAACCTAAATTATCATAAGGTTTACATAAACAGCGATAATAACAAGATCAGGTGTTGCTACTTACAGGAAGAAGGTGAAAACTGGCAGGACAACTTAAAAACTCTCGTCCAAAAGATGGATAGCCTCTTTAAAGAAGAACTTGCCACTCCATATTTTAAAGAAATAGGAATGTATTTAGAAAAAGGCAACCACTCCTATAAAGATATCACCATCAAGCTGGAGGAGATAATCAGAGAAGCCGCTATTTCAATAGGTTAACCAATATACAATAAGGTTAAAGTTATGGTATAATATCCGCAAATTCAAACACTGCGGATATTATATATCATATGCCCTCTCGAGAATTTCGGCAGTTAAAGAGCCGAAAACGCGAGATGGCTGATTATACCATAATTACAAAGTAATTATGGTATAATAACCTCGCTTGTGGAGGACTTTATGCCAAAACTTTTTATCTTTAAACATTTAAGCTATATCCTTGGACTGGCTTTTATTATCACCGGCCTTGTATTTGTTTCAAAATCTGAAGCAAATATTAAATCTGTTTTTATTGTGGCAGGGATTCTGTTTGCCATAAGAGGAATAAATGCATCACTGTCATCAGGTTTTTTTCAGATTAGAGATGTTTATTCTTTAGGAAAATTTACCGTAGGCCCCTTATTAGGCTTCCTTGGTCTGACTGTCCTTGTGATTTCCGACAGCGGGTTTAAAGTTTTGGGATTAGTAGTGGGGCTGTTGGCATTGGTTTCCGCTGCTGAAAAAATCATTTTTACTCTGGAAGCCAAAAGTAAAGGTGAGCATTACGCCATCATTCTTCTTTATTCCTTCATTCTAACGGCTTTAGGGCTTATGTTGTTATGGACAACTGTACACAACATGGAAGTGCTGCTGATAGTCTTTGGCACCTATGTGATGGTGGAAGGAAGCTTGATTATGTTAGGCGCAAGCTACGTAAGGGAGCCTGGGATAATATGATTCCGCTTTCCACTAAAATGAGACCTGAAACCATTGATGAAGTAGTAGGCCAGCCTCACTTCCTTTACAAAGGTTCTCTCTTCTATAATTCCATCATCAACAAAACATTCCAGTCTGCCATATTCTGTGGACCCTCAGGTACAGGTAAAACTACATTGGCCCGACTTAATGCAAATT
>JAAZGD010000152.1 GCA_012511395.1 Clostridiales bacterium | reverse complement strand
TCCCATGAAAAGTTATTGATTATTCTCCACATATATAAAGATGTATAACATAATCCTGATGTCCTGTAGTCGAATCCAAACAAGTATTCTTCCAGCACACTTCTGTTTTCAATAGAAATCTCATTATTAAAAAGCTTCTTCATTTTACCAGTTTTGATATCTCCTTAAACTTTGTGTCTTTGGCGTCATCCACCATTTCAAAAAGTGCAGCCTCTACAGTAGTCACCGTCACTCCTGCATCAGACATTCTTTTTATTGCCACATTCTTATCGTTTACATTTCTTGAGCCTGCTGCATCAGCCACTAAATATACTCTGTACCCTTCAAAGAGAAGGTCCAAGGCAGACTGCAGCACGCAAACATGAGTCTCAATCCCCAAAAGAAGTATATCTTCTTTTCCCGTTTCCTTTAAAGCTTTTTTAAAATCCCGTATTCCCATAATGCTGAAGCTTGTTTTTTCTGTGGCCTCTCTTTCACCTAAGGCTTCTTTGATTGCAGGCACTGTACACCCAAGCCCTTTTGGATACTGTTCAAAAGCAAAAATAGGCAACTGTAAAATCTCTGCCCCTTTTATCATCATGGCAGCTTTATCCCGAATTCTTTCACTTGATTCTATAAAGGGTAAAAGCTTTTCCTGAATATCTATTACTACTAACAGTGCCTTGTCTCTTCTTATTCTGTTATTCATCCTTTTCTCCTCCTTCGTAAAGTCCAATGCCAATCCCGAACTCTTCAACCTCCCGGAGTTTGTCATGGGCAGTTAAATCATATTTTAAAGGCGTAATAGTAATATACCCTTTCTGCATAGCTAATACATCAACATCCTCTGAAAGATCATCGTAAATTATAGGCTTGCCGCTATACTTGTATCTGGTTTTTCCGTCCTCTCCTTTTTCCGCCAAAAACCATTCATCGTATTCCCTTTCGCCAAGCTTTATTACCTTTACTCCCTTTATTTCATTTAAAGGGTAAGGTGGAACATTGATGCTAATAACCGTTTTTGAGTCAAGGTTCCCATATGCTTTCTTCAGAGCCTCAACCGCTATCTCCCCTGCCACGGAAAAATCCTTTACCAAATGACTGTTTACAGATACGGCAAAGCTTTGAACACCGCAAATGCTTCCCTCTATAGCGGCAGAAACGGTGCCTGAATAAAGAGTGTCTGTCCCCAGATTCCCTCCGTGATTAATGCCCGAAAAAACTACATCTACCTTTACTCCAAGAGTTGAGAGATATTTAATTCCAAGCTTTACGCAGTCTGCAGGCGTTCCCGAAATAGAAAAAGCCTTTTCTGCATTTTCAAAGGGTATCTCTGTAATCTCAATCAATTTTCTAATGGAGATGCTGTGACTTGATGCCGACCTTTGATCATCGGGAGCACATACATATACCTTTCCTTCTTTGCTTAAGGCTTTTACAAGAGCCATAATACCGGGGGCATATATTCCATCATCGTTTGATACAAGTATGTTCATTTTCTTCCTTTCAATACCTTATGCCATCACTTTTCCAATAGAGTCATGATATACCAGGGATGCTTTTTGGTCAAAGGGCGTTCTGTCCCTGTTAATCAATACAAGGTTATCTCCTCTAAAGTAGTTTATTAACCCTGCCGCAGGATAAACCACCAGAGAAGTGCCTGCCACTATAAGGGTATCGCTTTCAGAAATAATTTTGGCAGCTTTTTCCATAATTACTGTATCAAGCATTTCCTCATAAAGGACCACATCAGGTTTCACCACTCCGTTGCATTTACTGCAATAGGGAATGCTCCTTTGATTTCCTTCCTTATCTATACAGTTTTTAGGATCAAGAATATATTCAAGGCTGTATAGACT
>JAAZGD010000151.1 GCA_012511395.1 Clostridiales bacterium | reverse complement strand
GTCCTGTACCAAGGCCCTTATACTTAAATCCCAGATTAGGATGAGATGTAGTTCTGCCGTAGTATTCCGCATAGTGATTATGATAAGCCAAGGTTCTGTAATCAAGCTTGCTGAATTGATTTCCCATGGTAAAGGGAAGCCATCTGTCGCTTGATTCTCTCATGCTCCACACACCTGTCTTTGGTAAAAGCCCCACTGTCTGGACGTACTCACCATCAGATGTGGACACTCCCCATATGGGATTATAGAAGTTGGTAAAGTTGAAGCCTTCCGTTGCCATCCTATAAAGAGTGGGGGTATATTTCTCATTTACAGCAAAGGAGGAAAAGCTTTCTCCGCATACAAACACAAGATTCTTCCCCTTGAATATCCCCGTCTTTTCATTCTGCCTTGTAGGAAGCTGGGAGGAGAAATATTGATGCATAAGCTTTCTAGTGCTGTTAGTCTCACCTTCTATTAAAGCCGCAAAGTCTATATCCATTTTGTTATAAGAGAGGATTTCCGTATTATCAGGCTCCGCCTCCTGCTCTTCAGGCTCCAAATCTACCTTTGGATTAAAGCCGAAAACCAGTCTGGCACTATCGAGCACAAGGCCCAGATCAAGGCCCAAATTGGGAATGGATATTGCCACATTGTTAGTCTTAAAGAGAGCATCCTTTGGGGAATTAGGTGTAAGAGGCGTGGCAGCCACCAGGATTACAAAAAGCAGGGAAGCTGAAACAAGAATTATAGCCCCTCTTTTAATCTCGGGGACAGAAGGAAGCTCTGTCTCTATTTTTTTATAAATGAGAACAAAGGCAAGAAGGATTAAAAGACACAGCAACACAGGTAAATAGGAAGAAACTATTTCATGAATAATATCCTTCCAAAAACCTTTGACTTCCGTGGCATTTGCCATTGAGAATATTGTAAAGTAAGTTTTAAAGTAACTGTAATATACTATCTGTCCCACGTGGAGGACAGTGGATATAAGAAGCACAAGGCCTATGAAATACTTTCTCAGCTTTATGGGAAAACCATAGGTTACAACCGAAAAAAAACCTGCTGAAAAAACAGCAAAAAGCAGGGAAAGAAACAGCCCCGGCCCAAAAAACGGTCTTACGGCGAAGGCTCTCACCAACAGCTCAAGATATGAAAAGCAAAACCCATATACTAGGAAAGGAGTTATCTTAAGTTTATTCATGGTCTTTATCAGATATCTCCTCTTCCGTTTCCAGAGAAAGCTCCATTTGTCCAGGATCTCTGATTATTCCTTCTTCTATGTGAATAGAATTTTCTATATCATCAATTTCAGGCAACTCTTTTATTGAGCCAAGCCCCATATTCTTTAAGAATTCCTCTGTAGTGCCGTAAAGTATGGGTCTGCCGATACCGTTGGTCCTGCCCGCCTCTTTTATAAGCTCTCTTGCTAACAGGCCTTCCATTACCCGATCTGATTTAATACCTCTTATGGAATCAATTTCTCCCTTTGTAACAGGTTGCTTATAAGCGATTATCGCTAAAACCTCCAAGGCTGCCTGGGACAGCTTTCTTCTTTTTACAGGGGTGCAGAGCCTGTCAATGTATGAAGCCATATCCTTTGAGGTTACAAATTGAAAAGCCTTGTTGATCTCCCTTATCCTAATGCCTCTTGACTCCTTTTCATACTCCTCTTTAAGCTCAAGTAAACATTCATATACCAGGTCTTTGTCCTGATTCATAACCTCTGCCGCCACCTTATGGGATAAGGGCTCACCCCAGATGAACATCATAGCCTCCAAAGCCTTCTTAATGCTGTCCTTTGTCATGGTTCTCTCCTCTGTTAATCCTTTCCCTTCTTATTCTTTCTTCCCTTTCTTCTCCCGATAGCTTCTTTACGGTTATTTCTCCAAAAGGTTCATCTTGAAGGGCATCTGCCCGGTGATCCCTCACCATCTCTAAAATCGATACAAAGGTTACGGCTGTGTCGTATCTGTTTTTAGATGCCAGCAATTTCATAAAGGGCAGCTTATCCACCTTTGCAAAATCAAAAATACTGTTAATATACAAAATCCGTTCCTCAACCGTATGTCTGTCTCTCTCAATCCTTTGATACTCTCTTTTCATCTCCTCAATTCTCTGCTTCTTCAATAAAAAGCTGTTAAAAGCATTGATAAAGGAGGTGGTATCCATCTTTAAAAATTCTTCAGGGTTGTCTAAATATACAGAAATGTCCTCTTGGGGCTTTTCATAGATACTGTCATTATCAGAAAACCGCTGTGCCACCAAAAAAGAAGCACTTTTAAACCTTTTGTATTCCATGATTTTCTGGACCAGCTCTTTTCTCGGGTCTTCAAAATCCCCTTCAAAATCCGATTCCAGGTTTCCCGGAATAAGCATCTTTGCTTTGATCTCAATTAAAGTAGCTGCCAGCACCATAAATTCCGTTGCCACAGCCACATCCAGCTCCTCAAGACCAGTCATATAATCAAGATACTGGTCCAATATCAAGGATACCTCTATATCGTAAATGTTCATTTCCGCATTCGATATAAGGTAAACAAGAAGGTCAAAGGGTCCCTCAAAGGATTCCATTTTAACTTTATAGCTCATTACTCTCTCTCATTTTCCATTCATATGATTATAATATATATAGACATGAAATGAAACTTCATATATTATTAGAGTATCAAAAATTGCTAGGGGAGCATAGGCTGAGAATTAAGAAGGACGTCTTCTTAAAAACCCTCACAACCTGATCCGGTTAATCCCGGCGTAGGAAAGCTAAAAACAAAGAACACTTTCTACTCCCCTCCTTTGCTTAGGAGGTTTTTTTATGAAAAGCTTAAAAGAAACAAAAACTAAATCCCTGGTGCTGGCAGCTGTTTTAGTAACACTCTATGTAATACTTGACCAGATTACTCTCTTCAGGATGCCTCAGGGCGGTTCCGTCACTGCCTTTTCAATGCTTGTTATTTCCCTTTCCGGATATCTGCTTGGAACAAAAATGGGAATTATGACAGGAGTTGCTGCAGGTCTTCTGGACCTTATTTTCAATCCCTTCGTTATTCATCCCCTTCAGCTTCTGTTGGATTATCCACTGGCAGTAGGGGCATTGGGCTTGTCAGGAGTCTTCAGAGACAAAAAACACGGCCTTATAACAGGCTATGTTTTTGGTGTGTTCCTTAGATATATCTGTGTGTTCACCTCGGGAGTTATATTCTTTTCCCAATACACTCCAAAGGGCTTCCATCCAATTACCTGGTCTTTTTATTACAACATCCTTTACGTAGGCGCAGAAGCTCTCGTCACTGTGGCAGTGTTATTTATACCGCCTTTAAGAGTCGCCATAGACAGGCTCAAGAAAGAGATTTAAAGAACTATTTCTTCCTTCTCATGCCTCCCTCAGCTACACTCATTCTCGTTATGGCTTTTTCAATAGCGTATTTAGCCATGGCTATTTCATTTGCATCTCCCTTATCTCCTCTAAGCCACTCCTCCGCATCCTGTTTCAACTGCCTTGCTCTTTCTACATCAATTGCTTCAGGCCATTCTGCGGCATCTGTAAATAATACGATGCTGTCCTTAACATCAATATAGCCTCCAGAAATTGCCGCAATCTTAAAGTCATCTGATCCGCACTCCTGAATCCAAAGCTCTCCCACTCCAAGAAGCTTACATGCCCATGTATGGTTTGCCATAAATCCCTCATATCCTTCCAGGGTAGGGCACACCACCATCTCCACTTCTCCTTTATAAAATAACTTTGAAGGGGTTATTACCTCAAGCTTTATAGGATTAGCCATGGCTCTTTTCGTACCTTTCCACTACCTCATCTATGCCACCTGCAAATAAAAACAGTGATTCGGGAATATGGTCGTGCTTTCCTTCCAGAATTTCTTTAAAGCTTCTGATGGTTTCACTTAGAGGCAGATATT
>JAAZGD010000150.1 GCA_012511395.1 Clostridiales bacterium | reverse complement strand
TGTGTACCCTGCTCAACTTTCAGGCGGCCAAAAGCAAAGAGTTGCCATTGCAAGAGCTTTAGCTATGCATCCTGAGATCCTTTTATTTGATGAGCCTACAAGCTCCCTTGACCCTGAAATAACGGGAGAAGTTTTAGCAGTTATAAGAAAGCTGGCTAAATCAAATATTACTATGGTTATAGTGACTCATGAAATGGGCTTTGCCAAAGAAGTAGCGGACAGAGTTATTTTTATGGATAACGGCCTTATTGTGGAGGAAGGAAGTCCTGAAGATATTTTCATCCATCCTCAAAGCAACCGTTTGAAAGATTTTTTAAGCTCAATGCTTCTTGTATAAATATGTGCCTTGTGATAACATAATTTCTCGTAGAACGCTGTTTTTAAGGGGCACTAGCTCAATGGATAGAGTCGCAGACTTCGAATCTGTCGGTTGGGGGTTCGAGTCCCTCGTGCCTCACCAAATAAAAAAAGCAGGAGATCAGTTTCTTTGAAAGTAACTGACTTCCTGCTTTTAATATTTTTCTTACTTCATCAATAAGTTATAAAGTACTTGAGCCATCTCAGCTCTGGTTGTAAAGGCTGTAGGAGCAAGCTTGTTGTTGCTGCCTGTAACAATTCCTGTTTCTACAAGCATTGTCATGGCCTCCTTTGCCCAAGATGAAATCTTAGAAGCATCAGAGAAGTCCGAAAGCTTTTTCCCTGAACTTCCTTCAGGAATTTCACCGACTACAGTCAATACATTATGTAACAATGTAAACATTTCCTGGCGAGTAATGGTTTTATTGGGAGCAAACATATTGTTGCCTACACCCTTTGAAATTCCAAGGTGTTTCGCTGTGGCAAGATAGCTTGTATAGTACTTGTTGCCTGCATCTAAAAAGTTGTCCACAAGGTTTAAATCCGGCTCAATGTTGTAAGCTCTCATAACCATTACAATGAACTGCCCTCTGGTCAAATCTGCTTTAGGGCTGAATTTGTCATCCCCTGTACCTTTAGTAATACCTTTTTCCGCAATGAAGGTCACTGCATCATAGTACCAAGCGGTGGTGCGAACATCGCTGAACAGTATTGTCAATAAGTCCTTATACCCTACAGCATAGTAGCTGAAATGGGTGGTAGTAAAAATAACAGTTTTCGTTACAGGGTCATACTTTGCATCTGCTACCTCCACCAAATTGCCGCTGCCGTCAATATAGTAAGCTGTGATCCTATCAGGATTCTCAAGTTCTGTTTTCGTAGGTGTGTAAGGAATGGAAACTGTTACCGGCGAATCAGGATTCTCCCATGATGCACCTTTTCCGTCAATCAAAAGCTGTAGCGATACTATAGGACGATCGCCTATCTTCTCCTGAGCAACCAAAGGTAAATCAGATGTTTTCACCGTACCGATGCTGACTTGTGCTTCTTTACCTTTTTCTACATTCATTCCTGTTAGCATATCCGATGGCAGTGTAATGTTACCTGCCACTGTGTTCATGGTGATTGAACGGTTGCCCGTATCTGTCAAGGCGGACACAGGTACTCCCAGAATATTGTTTGTCACATTATCAATTTTAGGCATAGTAATTACAATATCTTTTCCTTGGGACATCTGTGCTACAGTAAGCGCCACCGATGCACTGCCTGATTTAGTATCGGTCTTAACCTCAACCGCATCAGCACCACCGTAGAGGAGTTTGTCTGTCATATAGAGAATATTATTATGCTCCTTGAAACATATGAAAATTATCACGTTCATTTCAGCCATAATTTAATAGAAGACCGTTACAGTATTTATGTCCGTGAGGAGCTGGGTGTCATTGTGGCAAAGACCTCTCAGCCACCGGTTGTGCTTGCCATAAACGAGAGCAATATGACCGCCGCATTCTGGGACTTTCTAAAAACCATGATCGAGGAGAACACTTCTGAGGCAACAAAAAATGTTGATTCTATTAAAGCCCTGCGAAACTATCTTAATGAAATTAAAAACTCTTAAAGAAAATAACGAGAAAATATTCCATAAGACATAATAAAGCGGGCAGTTTTCACTGTCCGCTTTTCATCTGAACCATAGTTTACAAGCTGTCCTTATTCTTCTTCTTTAGCCTCTTCTAAAGCTGCTTCTGCTTCTTCAACTCCCTCTACAGCTTCTTCCTCTGCTTCTTCCTCTACCTCGATCTTGGCCTTTTCGACTATGGAGACTACAAGAGAATCTTCAGGCACTAATACTTCCACTTTGTCTCTGTTTGGGATATTTAAATCTGAAACCAGGGCTTGGAAACCTGCTTCCTTTCCTTCCAAATCTATTTCTACTCTTGTAAATATATCCTCGACTCCTGCTTTATAGTGAAGCTCATAAAGAGATTGCAGTACTGTATCTCTTACCATCTCTTGATTTAGAAGAACTATTTGAGCAGAGCTGTTTACCTTCTCTCCCTTTACCAAGGCCTGAAAGCTTACGTGCTCAATTTTATTTACTACAGGTGTAAATGTCAGCTCTTTAACTAAAGCCAAATGTGCTACACCTTCCACCTCAACTTCTACTTTATAGCCTACGGAATTCTTTCTTAAGAATCTCTCCAGCTCCAATTGTGGAAACATTAGGCTTATTGATTCATCCATACTTTTACCG
>JAAZGD010000149.1 GCA_012511395.1 Clostridiales bacterium | reverse complement strand
CCAAACAAAATACCACCTATTGATAAATGAATTTTGTCACTAGGTGGTTTTTCTTATAATTGATTCTCCTATTATCCTATGATACATTTACAAATAAAGACATAGATTACTTACAATATCAATTGAAAGGGGGAATTAAGCTATGCCCTTTACTATAGTTAGGCAGGACATTACAAAAATGGAAGTTGACGCAATTGTTAACGCAGCAAATACAGACCTAAAAATGGGAGGCGGTGTTTGCGGAGCCATATTTAAAGCAGCAGGTATTAGAGAGCTTCAAGCTGCTTGTGACAAGCTTGCTCCCATTAAGACAGGTGAAGCTGTTATTACACCGGGCTTCTCATTACCTGCTAAGTTCATTATCCATGCGGCAGGTCCAATCTATAGTCAATGGACCAAGGAACAGAACCAACAGCTCCTCTACTCTTGCTATATAAACTCTTTGAAAAGAGCTGTTGAAAATAACTGTGAAACCATAGCATTTCCTTTGATTTCAAGCGGCATATACGGCTACCCAAAAGAGGATGCCCTAAAGGTGGCGACTTCTGCAATTCATGATTTTCTAATAGATAATGATCTTGATGTAACTCTTTGCGTGTTTGATAAAGCTACATTTACTGTAAGTCATGAATTAATGGGTCATGTGGAAAGCTACATTGATGAACATTACGTTAAGACCCATGAAATAAAGAGGAAACAGCCTACTGATAAAGTGAGAAATATCTTGTGGGAAGCTAATAAGGATATTAGTGACTACAACACTCCTATATTTCCTGAGATGCTCACCTCTACTGTTGGTGAAGCTGCCTCTCTTAGTGATTTTGTGGGAAATCTTGATGAGCCTTTTTCCCAGATGCTTTTACGATTGATTGAAGCTAAGGGAATGACAGATGTACAGGTTTATAAGGATGCTAACTTAGACCGCAAACTATTTTCTAAGATTAGAAGCAATAAAGGCTACATGCCAAGTAAGCGTACTGTTATTGCTTTAGCCATAGCTTTAAAGTTATCTCGAAAAGAAACTGAAGAGCTATTGGAGCGAGCAGGCTTTGCATTGTCTCATGCAGTGAAGTTTGATGTTATAGTTGAATACTTCATTATAAATGGGAAATACGATATATACGAAATAAATGAAGTGTTGTTTCAGTATGATCTGCCACTTCTAGGGGTTTAAGAATATATACTAATGACCCATATGGTGTAAATATCCGAAATGTCGCTTTCTAAGCGACCACCAGTTTTTTATAAAGTAGTATCCTAAGATTACAATAAATCTTAGGAGGTTACGAAAATGAAAAAGGGATTAACTGAACTTGTATTTATACTTGATAAAAGTGGCTCCATGGGCTGGCTGGAACCAGACACTATCGGCGGATATAACTCAATGCTGAAAAAGCAACAAGAAGTTGAAGGTGAATGCCGGATCACAACGGTGCTTTTCAATAACAACTATGAACTGCTCCATGATCGGATAGACATTAAGGCTGTGAGCCCAATTACGGAAAAGGAATACTTTGTGGGAGGATCTACTGCACTTGTTGATGCAATTGGTAGCACTATTCATAAAATTGTTACGGCACAAAAGCATACTGGTGAAGACTTTCAAGCTGAAAAGGTGATGTTCGTTATTATTACAGATGGTGAGGAAAACTCCAGCCGTGAATATTCTCTTGAAAAGGTAAAAGCACAGATCGAAAAACAAAAGTCAGAATATGGTTGGGAGTTTATCTTTCTTGGTGCAAATCTAGACAGCGTAGAAACTGCAGGGCGTTTTGGAATTGCTAAAGACAGAGCCATTGACTATATTGCAGATAGAAGTGGGACTATGCTGAACTTTAAGGTAATGGCAAGCGCCGTGACCACATTTCGTGAAGCAGGAACTGTTGATGAGGCTTACTTTGATGAAATCCGTAAGGATGTGAAGCTAAGAGGAAGTAAGAAATAATAACAGTAAAGAGAAGCTTTAAAGGCTTCTCTTTTTCTTTTCTTTTCTTTTAATTTGATGTAGATTCAAAGTAGAAAGGAAAGGGCATTTAAGATGATAATTGAAAATATTTATGAAATAGCCAAAGGTAGGCT
>JAAZGD010000148.1 GCA_012511395.1 Clostridiales bacterium | reverse complement strand
TGGGAGGGTCTTTAGCCTGCCGAATCGGCGATTGAACCTCTGAGAAAACAAAGGATCGGCTGCACTCGGAGAAATTCTTTCGGAAATGCTTTCGGACGTGGGTTCGATTCCCACCACCTTCACCAAATTTAAAACCATATTTTCATGTGGAAGGTACATGAAAATGTGGTTTTTTGTATGGTGATTATTAGTGCAAGAAAAAGATAAAGTAGTGGAATTTGACCACTTTGGAATATAAACAGGCGTCTCGACTTTTTAAAATAAAGAAAGTTTTTTCCGAAATGAGAAAAAACTATATGAAAAGAAGAAGTTTTTTCTCTGTAGAGAAAAAACTTTACTTTTGTTACATGATTGTTATATAATATCATCAGAGAGGCGGAAGGTAATGATTGAGCGTAAAGAGTATTTAGACCAGCTTATAGAAAGCAGAGAGAAGAACATAATAAAAGTAGTAACAGGGGTGCGACGATGTGGAAAATCGACGCTGCTTCAGCTTTATATTAATTTTTTAAAGGAAGAAGGCGTTACTGACGATCAAATCATATCAGTCAATCTTGAGGACCTGGAGTATGAAGATCTATTAGATTATAAGGTTTTGCATAAATACATTTCTGAACATCTTGTAAAGGATAAGTATACCTATGTGTTTATTGATGAAATTCAAAACTGTAAGGGTTTTGAAAAAGCTGTAGACAGTCTTTACATAAAGCCTAAGGTTGACTTATATATAACCGGCTCGAATGCTTACATGCTTTCAGGGGAGCTTGCAACTTTACTATCAGGAAGGTATATAACAGTTGAAATGCTTCCATTATCTTTTAAAGAATATTGTATTTTTCAAGAAGGAAATGACAAGAGCTTGGGAGAAAACTTTAATGATTATTTGCGTTTTGGATCCTTTCCCTATATAGCGCAGTTTGAACAAAAAGAAGGTTTAATTACTCAAGCAATTACCGGAATATATACTTCTATTCTTTTGAAGGACGTGGCTAAAAGGGAAGGTATAACCGATGTTGCTTTATTGGAAAATATAGTTAGATTCGTAGCCGTTAATATTGGCAGCCCCATATCAACTAAAAGAATAAGTGACTATATTAATTCCGCAGGAAGACGGATTTCAGTAAACACAGTAGATAGTTATTTAAGAGCTCTTACAGACAGCTATATTTTTTATAAAGCAGAAAGATACGATGTTAAGGGTAAACAATTATTAAAAACATTGGGCAAGTACTATATTGTAGATACAGGTTTGCGTAATATGCTTTTATCAAGTGCTGAATCAGATATTGGGCATTTGATTGAAAATATAGTATATCTGGAATTACTGCGTAGAGGGTTTAGAGTTAACATTGGAAAGATGCAGGAAAGTGAGATTGATTTTGTGGCTTCTGATATAAATGGTAGCATATATTATCAGGTAGCAGCTTCAGTTATAGATAAAGATACTTTAGAGCGAGAATTAGCGCCTTTAAAAAAGATATCCAACAATCATCCTAAAATTCTTTTAACGTTAGATGAAGTAGGGGCGGATCAAAATCATGAAGGAATCAAGCAGATTAATTTACTTAAATGGTTAATGGAGAAATAATATTATGAGAAAACTTAATCCTGAACATATAGAGGCTGCGATTTCCCTTATTAATCAAGGGCCTTACCTTAAGCTATTGTCTATGGAAGTTAAGGAACTGGGCTTATGGTAATAGAGGGGTCTCAGTCTATGAACTATGCGGTGGAGGCTTTAGGTTTCTCAAAGTTGCCGCCAAAATTTTTACAGGAGTAGATTATGAAAAAGGTTAAAATACTTGTTTTGCTATTAGCTTTGATTTTGGTTTTTTCCATAACAGGCTGTAACAATGGAGCTGTGGAAAATGAAAGCCTAATTCCTTCTGATATGAAAGTAGAGGCTGGTGATGAAGTTATGGAAATAGCTTTGGAAAAGGTGGAGGCTTCTGTTTCATTTTACTCAAGCCCTTGGTCTATGATTGATGATAATGGAAACCCTACAAAGATTAAGATTTTAGACAGTGAAATCACTAATCTTCAATTTGTTTATAGGGCTGATGTCTACGATAAAATGGTGGGCCAAAGAGTCATTAATGGACTAAAGTCTGCTTACGAGGATTACTATATATTTTCCTACAGGCTTTTACCTGACCAGGAAGAGCTTCAAGAGAATCCTAATCTTTCCTTTGACCTTGACTCTGAAGGGTGGATCTCCTTTGAAAAAATTACTCCCTACACTTCCGACATAATCCCCGGAGACTTATTTTTAATAGTCAGATATATGGATGATGAAATATGGTCTTCAGACCTTGTAAGGACAGCTGATTTCTCAGAAGCTTTCGTAAAACAGAAGATAGAGGCGCGGTATACCCTTTATGACAGAGCTTCTTTAGAAAGCCTTAATGTTCCTATTTTAGAGTACTCCTTTGTTTTCCCGGGGGAGAGACCTGTTACAGTTACTCTGTCAGGAAAGGTTCCTGTGATGCCTGAATATTTAACGGTCGACAGAGAAGATGACATGTTAACAGGGTACATGGCTGATTATATGACGGAAATCCTTTATGAAAATAATGGGCTATTCTTAATGAGAACATTGAATTACGGCATGCCTGATGATAAAAATTCTCTCTCTTTAGTAAACTATCTCTTTACAGATATGGCTGATGGCCCTAAGACTTTTAGAGGTATAGGAGTAGGCTCAACTGAAGAAGAGCTTTTATCTCTTTATAAAGATGACCTTTACTACTTAGATAAAGAAGAGGCAATGCTTAATAACCCTACAAATCATGATGTGGACTATGGATATTTTTACTATCCTGAAGATGGAACTAGTAGGGATATAACATTTTATATAAGGGATAAAAAGCTTGTGTTTATTGAGATGATTTCAGCTTATGAAAGAAGATATTCTTAAATTTTTAGAAAGTGATATAAAAAACAGATTAAAGTGATTTAGAAGTTACAAGTATGTGAAGTGGCAGATTCTTTGGAATTAAAAGACAGAATTTCAATTGGAATTCTGCCTTTTTTAGTTTTAAAAATCTCTAAAGGTGGGAATAAATTAAGGGTAGTGTTTATATATGTAATTGAGGTGATTTTTAATGAATATAGAAAAGTATACGAAGAACAGCATTAAGGCTTTGGAGGAGGCTATAAGCAAGGGTACGGAGTACGGTAATCCTGTAATAGATTCAGACCATCTTTTAAGGGGTCTTCTTGCTGATAAGGAAGGCCTTATTTATTCCATCATTAAAAGGATGGGTAAGGATGTGGAAGCCTTTGTGAGGGAAACTGAAGAAGCTATAGAAAGAAAGCCTAAGGTTCAAGGAGGCTCAAAGCCATCTTTATCCGCAAGCCTTGATAGGGTGGTGAATGCTGCTGAGAAGGAAGCTGAAAGGATGGGAGACAGCTTTGTAAGTGTTGAGCATCTTATGATGAGCATAATAGATAATTCTGAGAAGGAAACTAAGGAAAGATTAAGAAAGCACGGTATAACAAAGGAGGAATTCCTTCAGGTATTAAAGGATATAAGGGGGAAGAAAAAAGTGATGACAGATAATCCGGAAGCCACTTATGAGGCTTTAGAGAAATACGGTCAGGATTTGGTGACACTTGCAAAGGAGAACAAGCTTGACCCTGTAATAGGAAGAGAAGAGGAGATTCGCCATACCATTAGGATTTTATCAAGGAAGACAAAGAACAATCCTGTGATGATTGGGGAGCCCGGTGTAGGTAAAACTGCAGTTGTTGAAGGAATAGCCCAAAGGATAGTAAGAGGTGATGTGCCTGAAAACCTTCAGGATAAAAAACTTTATTCTCTTGATATGGGAGCGCTTCTTGCAGGTGCTAAGTATAGAGGTGAGTTTGAGGAAAGACTGAAGGCAGTCCTTGATGAGGTTAAAGAATCAGAAGGGGAAATCATCCTCTTTATAGATGAAATCCATAACATCGTGGGAGCAGGAAAAGCAGAAGGGTCCATGGATGCAGGTAATATGCTTAAACCTCTTCTTGCAAGAGGTGAGCTAAGGTGTATTGGGGCTACTACACTTGATGAGTACAGAAAGTATATTGAAAAGGATTCGGCTTTAGAAAGAAGGTTCCAGCCTGTTATGGTGGATGAGCCTACTGTGGAGGAGACTATTTCAATCCTTCGAGGCTTAAAGGAAAGGTATGAAATATATCACGGTGTCAGTATAAATGATGCCAGCCTTATTCAGGCTGCAGTTTTATCTCATAGATATATTACAGACAGGTTTTTACCTGATAAAGCAATTGACCTTGTGGATGAAGCTTGTGCTCTTATTAAGACAGAGCTTATGTCTTTACCTACTGAGCTGGATGAAGTTAACAGGGATATTATGAGAATGGAAATTGAAGAAGCGGCTCTGTCCAAGGAAAAGGATGAGGGCAGTATTTTGCGTTTAGAGAATCTTAAGAAAGAAATCAGTGAAGCTAAGGAGAAGCTTGATACTATGATGGCAACCTGGGAAAGGGAGAAACAGGCTATCTCAAAGGTGAGCAGCTTAAAGGAAAAACTGGAGGACCTTCACTATCAGCAGGAGGCTGCAGAGAGAAGCTATGACCTTGAAAAGGCGGCTCAATTAAAGTATGGAGAAATACCATCATTGGAAAAGGAACTGGCTGAAGCTATTAAGGAAAGTGAAGAAAAGGGTGACGGTACTTTCTTAAGAGAAAGCGTCACACCTGAAGAAATAGCAAAGATTGTTTCAAGATGGACAGGGATTCCTGTATCAAGAATGATGGAAGGGGAAAGGGAGAAGCTCTTAAGGCTTGACCAAATTCTTCATGAAAGGCTTATAGGACAAGAAGATGCAGTTAAAAAAGTTTCTGATGCTATTTTAAGGTCTAGAGCTGGAATCAAGGACCCTAATAGACCTATTGGATCATTCCTCTTCTTAGGGCCTACTGGAGTTGGTAAGACTGAGCTTGCAAAGGCTTTAGCTGAAGCTCTATTTGATTCAGAGGACAATATGGTGAGAATCGATATGTCTGAGTATATGGAGAAGCATTCTGTGGCAAGGATGATAGGAGCGCCTCCAGGTTATGTAGGTTATGAAGAGGGAGGCCAGCTGACTGAAGCTGTAAGAAGAAAGCCTTACACAGTAGTTCTGTTTGACGAAATTGAAAAAGCCCATCTTGAGGTGTTCAATGTGCTTTTACAGATTCTTGACGATGGAAGAATAACGGACTCCCAAGGTAGGACTGTGGACTTTAAGAATACGGTTATAATCATTACATCAAACCTTGGAGCTCCTATCCTTTTAGAAGGTATTAATGAAAAGGGTGAACTTAAACAGGAGGCTGTGGACCAAGTTATGAGAGAGCTAAGAGCCACCTTTAGGCCTGAGTTTCTAAACAGACTTGATGAGACGGTTCTCTTTAAGCCTCTATCTAAAGATCAGCTTACAAGCATTCTCGATCTTATGCTTCATAGCATTGAGATGAGACTTTCTGATAAAGAGATTACCATGACTTTAAGTGATGAAGCTAAAGACTTTCTCATAAGTGAGGGCTACGACCCTGTCTTTGGGGCAAGGCCTTTAAGAAGATATTTGCAAAGAGATTTGGAAACTCTTCTTGCCAGGGCTATAATATCGGGAGATGTTAAGGAAAAGGATAACCTTAGGATTGGCATAAAAAATGGCGCTCTCTTTATAGAAAGGTAAGGTTTTATGAAGATAACGATTGTTAAGAACGGACCATATATAGTATCCGGAAGCGTACCTTTAAAGGAAAAGATTATTACACCTGTAGGGAAACATTATGTTTACAGAGATGGGAGGAGGTATCCTTTAAAGGATACTTATTCCCTGTGCAGGTGCGGAATGACTACGACTCCGCCCTTTTGTGACGGGAGCCATGAGGAAAAGGGGTTTGAAGGTAAACCGGTGGCTGACAAACGTCCTTATGAGGAAAGGGCAGGTGTCTATAAGGGTGCAGAGCTTGATATGATGGATGATAGGCGCTGTGCCTTTGCAAGATTTTGTCATAGAGAAGAAGGAGATGCCTGGCAGCTTACGAAAGCTTCTGATGTGGGAGATAACAAAGAAGAAGCTATAATTGGGGCTAATGAATGCCCTGCCGGCAGGATTACAGCAAGAGAAAAGGACGGCACTGTTATAGAGCCGGATCTTCCTAAAGAGGTTATCATCATTCAAGACCCTCAAAGGCATGTAAGCGGTCCAATTTATGCACAAGGTGGTATTGTTTTAGTTGATGATGAAGGTGAAGAATATGAGCTTAGAAACAGATACACCCTCTGCAGATGCGGCAAATCATCAAATATGCCCTTTTGCGATGCCACTCATGTGTCTGTAAGGTTTAAGGATAAATAGATATGGGGAAAAAGGGCCTTTTCGATAAAATTGCATTTCCCTATTCCTGGTTTTACTCTTATCAGGTTTCCATGTTTGGAGATACTCTTTCGCGAAGCAAGGATGTGTTTAATTTCAGCGATTACAGAACTGTTCTTGATGTGGGGTCGGGTACAGGAGCCTTTTGTGCTGTGTTGAAAGAGATGGGGCTTTCAGTAACAGGTACAGATATGTCTTTGGAAATGATCAAGGTGGCGAAAAAGAAGAACCCATCTATAGAATTTGTCCATTCTGATGCTACTGTGGGATTACCTTTTCCCGATAAATCCTTTGACATTGTTATGGCATCCTATGTGGCTCACGGAATCAACAAGGAGGAGAGAAGGGAGCTTTACACTCAGATGGGCAGAGTGGCAAAGGAGTGGGTTGTCATTTACGACTACAATCAGAAGAGGTCACCTTTAACATCCCTTGTAGAATGGATGGAGGGAGGGGATTACTTCAACTTCATCCGTCATGGCAGGAAGGAAATGGAAGAGTGCAGGAAAGAGATGGAGCTCTGCTTTTCGGAAGTGAAGGTCTTTGATATAGGTAAAAGGACAGCTCTCTATCTTCTTAAACCAAGGGCATAAAGGGGGATTTAATAGTGGCTCTAATAAATGATAAAAATATAATACTCATAGGTATGCCGGGAAGCGGGAAAAGCACGGTAGGAGTAGTTCTGGCAAAGGCATTGGGCTATAGATTTATAGATTCAGATCTTTTGATACAGGAAACTCTGGGTGACCGGCTTTCTGAAATCATTGAAAAGGAAGGGATCCCTGAATTTCATCGCCTTGAGAATATTATTAATTTAAGAATTAATCCCGAGAATACAGTAATAGCCACAGGAGGCAGTGCCATTTACGGTGAAGAAGCCATGAACCATTTCAGGCAGATAGGTACGGTTATATATCTTAAGCTGTCCTATGAAGAGATAGAGAAGAGACTTGGTGATTTAAAAATGAGAGGTATAACCATAAAGGAAGGGGAAACCTTGAAGGACCTTTATGAAGAGAGGATTCCGCTATATGAGAAATATGCTCATGTAGTGTTGGATACGGAAGGACTTATGCTTAGAGAGACTGTTTCTGAAATAATTTCCCTGAAAGAAGCCCAATAGGTGTGTAAGTTCTTTAAATCGGGGAATAGAGTATGTACGTTTTAGATAAGAAGGCTTTTGTTTATTTTGGGAGGTAATTATGAAAAAGCAAATTAAGAACAACATTTCATGGGTGGGAGTGATTGACTGGGAGTTAAAAACTTTCCATGGCAGCGAATATTCAACACATCATGGGTCATCCTATAACTCCTATCTTATTGAGGAGGAGAAGACCGTTTTAATAGACACTGTGTGG
Organism: Clostridiales bacterium; assembly: GCA_012511395.1. Classification (GTDB taxonomy): domain Bacteria; phylum Bacillota; class Clostridia; order Peptostreptococcales; family Anaerovoracaceae; genus JAAZGD01. The sequence goes on along the minus strand of JAAZGD010000148.1, from coordinate 2,026 downwards.
AGTCCTTTTTCCAAGGAGTTTGTGGAGAATCTTGAAAAAGAGGTAGACCTTAAGAAAATTGACTACATAATTGTAAACCACGGAGAGGTGGATCACAGCGGAGCCTTACCGGCTTTAATGGAGAAAATTCCTGATACTCCGATTTATCTGACCGCAAACGGGGTGAAATCCTTAAAAGGTCAGTACCATAAGGACTGGAATTTCAATGTGGTGAAGACCGGAGATAAGCTTGATATAGGTAACGGCAAGGAATTGATTTTTGTAGAGATGCAGATGCTTCACTGGCCTGACAGCATGGCTACTTATATGACAGGAGACAATGTGCTTTTCAGTAATGATGCATTCGGTCAGCATATGGCAAGCCAGGAGCTGTTTAACGACAAGGTGGATCAGTGTGTTCTTTTTGAAGAGGCTGAAAAGTATTATGCCAATATAATCAACCCCTTTAATCCTATCCTGAGAAAGAAGCTGGAGGAAATCCTTTCCTTCAATCTGCCCATAGATATTATTGCCACAAGCCACGGAATTATCTGGAGGGATAACCCTGTACAGATAGTCGAAAAGTATAGTGAATGGGCCAATGATTATCAAGAGAATCAGGTTACACTGATTTACGATACCATGTGGAACGGTACCAAGCGTTTAGCTGAAATGATTGCGGAAGGTATATCAAGTGTGAGCCCTGATACTGTTGTGAAGGTGTTCAACGTAACAAAGACTGACGAGAATGACCTTATAACCGAGGTTTTCAAATCTAAAGCAGTTCTTGTAGGGTCGCCTACCTTCTATAACACCTGTATGCATACCATGGAAGGTTTTATTCATCTGGTGAAAGCTTTGAAGTTCAAAAACAAAAAAGCAGCCGCCTTTGGATGCTACGGATGGACAGGGGAAAGTGCAAAAATTCTAAGAGGGCTTATGGAGGATGCAGGGTTTGAGATAATCGGTGATGACCACAGAGCCATGTGGGCGCCTGATGAAACAGCATTAAATGATGCCTTTTTATACGGTAAAGAAATTGCCAAAAAACTGTAGGAAATAAAGGTTATAGGCTATGGGGAACATGTCTGATTTAAGACAGGTTCCCTTTTCTATTGACAAAGACGTAACTAGGCTACAATAATTGTTATGGAGGAGGAGTAAATCATGGATATTAAAGATAATATGGACAGCGCATCCTATATAGCTTCATATGTGCAAAGAGGAAGGGATGCCCAAAAAGCATTTGAGAAGTATTCCCAGGAGGAAGTGGACAAAGCTGTAATGGCCATAGCAAAGGCTGTATACGATAACGCTATGGAGCTTGCGGAGCTTGCCGTTTCAGAATCAGGCATGGGCGATGTGGATGATAAGGTGATAAAGAATAGAAGCAAGGCTGCTGTTATCTGGAACAGTTTAAGAGGAAAGAAATCAAGGGGAATAATAGACAGGGATAATAAGACGGGGATTACAAAAATTGCAAAACCCATGGGAGTGGTGGCTGCAATCACGCCTTGCACCAACCCTATAGTGACGCCTATGAGCAATGCCATGTTTTCTCTAAAAAGCGGAAACAGCATAATCATAACTCCCCATCACAAGGCAATTAATTCCAGCACAAAAGCCGTTCAGTATATGAATGAGGCTTTGAAGAAGCTCTCCATGCCGGACAATCTGATTCAGATCCTTGATCAGCAGTCTAGGGAGAACACAAAGGCTCTTATTTCCACCTGCGATGTGGTTATAGCCACAGGAGGCATGGGAATGGTGAAAGCTGCCTACAGCTCAGGAAAACCTGCTCTTGGAGTAGGTGCGGGGAATGTGCAGTGCATCATCGATTACGGTGTTGATTATAGAGCGGCTTTAAAAAAGGCTGTGGACGGAAGAGCCTTTGACAACGGCATTATATGCTCAGGAGAGCAGAGCATAATTATACCTGAAAAGGATAAGGAGGAGATTTACTCAATTCTGAGGGAAGAGGGTTGCCTTCTAATAACCGATGAAAAAGAGAGAAATGCTTTGAGGGAAGCTCTCTTTATAGAGGGAG
>JAAZGD010000147.1 GCA_012511395.1 Clostridiales bacterium | reverse complement strand
CCTCTCTTTGGAAGTCTTCTGTATAAAGGCATCTGTCCGCCTTCAAAGCCAAGACGTACTCCGCCTCCGCTTCTTGCGTTTTGTCCCTTATGTCCTCTGCCGCTGGTTTTACCAAGTCCTGAGGCTGGGCCTCTACCCTTTCTCTTTTGAGCCGTGGTTGAACCGGGTGCAGTTTTTAATTCATGAAGTTTCATCTAAAAAGCACCTTCCTTTCTATATCTCCGTAACGGTTACGAGATGCTCAACCTTTTTCACTGCTCCCCTTAATAATGGGGTGTCCTGTAAAACTACGGACTGGTGCATCTTCTTTAAACCCAATGCTTCAACTGTTTTTCTATGTTCCGGCTTTGCACCGATTGGGCTTTTTGTCAAAGTAATTCTAACCATATTTGCCATTACAAGCCCTCCTATCTCATGATTTCTTCTACTGATTTGCCTCTTAAGGCGGCAACTTTTTCTGCCGTCATAAGACCTCTTAAGCCTTCCATAGTTGCATATGCCATGTTGGTAGCATTGTTCGATCCAATGGATTTTGCTCTTACGTCTTTAATTCCTGCAGACTCCAATACAGTACGCACTGAAGAACCTGCAATTACTCCGGTTCCGGGAACGGCAGGCATAATGAGAACTTCTCCTGCTCCGAAAATTCCAAGAACTCTATGAGGAATAGTAGTCCCCTTCATGCTTACTTTTATTAAATTCTTATTAGCATCCTCTATGGCCTTCCTTACAGCTTCGGGAATTTCCTGGGCTTTCCCAAGTCCTACTCCCACGTAGCCATCACCATTTCCAACTACTACAGAAACTGAGAATCTCATATTTCTGCCGCCTTTTACGGTCTTTGCTACACGCCTAATGCTGACGATGGTTTCTTTAAGATCCAAAGCGGATGTATCAATTGTCTGGTATCGCATATCCTTCTCTCCTCCTTAGAATTTCAAACCGGCTTCTCTTGCTCCCTCTGCCAGCTCTTTCACTCTTCCATGATACAAAAAGCCGCCTCTGTCGAAAATTACTCTTTCGATGCCCTTTTCAACAGCACACTTGCCGATAGCGATGCCTACCTTCTTTGCCGCTTCTTTGTTTCCACCATAACCTATCTCTTCCTTTAATCCTTTATCAAGGGAAGAAGCAGAACATAAAGTGATGTGATTTACATCATCAATTATTTGAACTTCAATGTTCTTGTTGCTTCGAAAAACGCACATCCTTGGTTGAGAAGGAGTTCCTGATAAGGATTTACGTACTCTTTTATGTCTCTTAAGACGTTTGTCATTTCTTGATTCAGTCATTATCTTAACTCCTTTCTATTTTTTAACTCCGGATTTACCTTCTTTTTTGCGAATCTCTTCATGTTCGTATGCTACGCCTTTTCCTTTATAAGGCTCAGGCTTTCTCCATGCTCTTATGTTTGCCGCATGTGTTCCTACATCTACCTTGTTTATTCCAGATACTAGAATTTCAGTTGCTGTAGGGCATTCTGTTGTAATTCCTTCAGGATCTTCCATCTCCACAGGGTGAGAATAGGCCAAGCTCAGTACAAGCTTACTTCCTCTCTTCTCAGCCTTATATCCAACTCCTGAAATAACCAGCTTTTTTGTGAAGCCTTCAGTAACTCCTAAAACCATGTTGTTTACTAAGGTTCTTGACAGTCCAAACTGTGATCTTCCTTCTCTTGTTTCACTGTCTAAGCTTAGTTTTAAAACTCCGTCTTCAACATTTAGCTTAATCAAGTCGCTGATTTTCTGTTTTAACTCTCCCTTTGGGCCTTTGACGGTGACTATGTTATTATCGTCAACCTTGACTTCCACTTGAGCAGGAAGAGTGATGGGCATTTTCCCTATTCTAGACATTTCTTTTCCTCCTACCAAACATAACAAATCACTTCGCCGCCTACCCCTAACTTCCTGGCTTCTTTATCACTGATAACGCCGTTGGAAGTGGAGATTATTGCAATACCAAGACCTCCTAAAACTTTAGGTACTTCGTTTGCTTTTGCATAAACCTTTAAGCCGGGTTTCGAAATCTTTTTAATTCCGCTAATTACTTTTTCTTTACCCTGCCCATATTTCATATCGATCTTTATCATGCCCTGCTTGTCATCTTCAATGAAGCTGTAGCCCTTGATGTATCCTTCATCCTTTAAGATGTCGGCAATTGATTTTTTCATCTTTGAAGCCGGCACCTCCACTGAATCGTGACCGACAGTGTTGGCATTTCTTATTCTTGTTAGCATATCTGCTATAGGATCTGTCATAGTCATTACAGTACGATCTCCTTTCTTACAAAATCTACCAACTTGCTTTTCTTACGCCGGGGATTTCTCCCTTATAAGCAAGCTCTCTAAAGCAGATACGGCATATCCCATACTTTCTTAAAACTGAATGTGGTCTCCCGCAAATCCTGCATCTTGTATATGCTCTTGTAGCATATTTTGGTTGTCTCTG